>DAHWNE010000260.1 GCA_027340195.1 Acetobacteraceae bacterium
GGCGGCCGGCTGGGGCGGCGCGACCGGGGCAAGGCGAGGCGGCGGCGGGGGGGCGGCAGCCGCCGGCGGCGCAGGTTGCCGGGCCGGCAGGCTGGGCAACGGCGGCAAGGTGGGGCCGGATGCACGCGGCGGCGCCGGACCCCGGCGGCGGGCGCGCGGGGCCTCGCTGTCCCAGCGGATGGGCGAGGGGCGGGCGAGCAGCTCCAGCCGATGCGCCTTGCCGACCACCGCGTTCTTCGAGACGCCCAGGCGGCGGCCGATTTCGGCGGTGGACACGCCCTCGGCCCAGAAGGCGCGCAGGCGTTGGATGGTTTCCTCGGTCCACTCCATCTTGTGGCTCCCCTTCTGCAAAGCCCTGCATGTGGTAGCCGGCCTCGGCGCGGCGAACAAGCAAAGAATGCGGGAGGACCACAAAATCCTGTGGAAAACCGGGACTAGAACAACAACCCCTTGCGTAGCATCCCGTGGACGCCCTTCTCGCGGTTGACCGTCTGGGTGACGTGGAAATCCACCGCCAGCGAACAGAACTGATAGGCCTGCTGGCGCGACAGGTTGGTGCGGGCGGTGATGAAGGCAATCATCTCGCGCAGCGCGGTCTTCATCGCCACGTCCAGGTCCTCGTGCATCCCCATGGTGATCCAATGGGTGGCGGTCTCGGCGCGCGGGTAACGCAGCGCGGGATCGCGCGGGCCGCCGCCCTTGTGCAGGGTCAGGGTGAAGGTGCCGGTCAGGCAGGTCTCCAGGGCGTTGATGCAGACCTCGCCGTCGCCCTGCACGCCGTGCCCGTCGCCGGCGGAGAAATTCGCGCCGGGGACGAACACCGGCAGGAACAGCCTGGCGCCGGCGCCGAGTTCCTTGTTGTCCAGGTTGCCGCCATGGGCGCGCGGCTCGATGGTGGAGATGGTGCCCCATTCCGGCGGCGGGGCGACGCCCATCACGCCGAAGAAGGGCGCCAGCGGCAATTCGGTGCCCCAGGGCAGGCGGCAGATGTTGCGGGCGCGGTCGATCGGGATGTGGCTGAGGTAGCGTTCCGGGAAATCCTCGGGCAGGGTCCCGGCCAGCGGGCGGAAGCCGCAATAGCCCCAGTCGGCGCCGAAGCTGATCGCGTCGATGGCGATTTCCAGCATGTCGCCCGGCTCGGCGCCGGCCACCGCCACCGGGCCGGTGAGGATATGGCCGCCGACCCGCGGCGGGGCGGCGTCGTGGATGGCTTGCAGCGCGGGGGGGATCACGAGGCCCGTCTCCGGGCCAGGGAGGATCTCGGTCATGCCGGCGCAGACGCAGTCGAGGATGACGGTCTCGCCCGAATTGACGGTGAGCAGCGGCGCGTAGCGCGCATCGAAGCTGCCCCAGCGGATGGTCTCGGGCGCGGCGGAGAGGCGGTGCGGCATGGGCTTGGGTTCCGAAGGGTGCGGGGTGGACCGGGTTCAGGGCTTGCCCGGCAGGGTGATCCCGGTCAGGGCCTGCCAGACCCGGATTACGAAGGCATCGTCCTTGGTGCCATTCCCCAGCGCCGCCGCGCCCAGGAACAGCTGATGGGCGGTGGCCGCCAGTGGCGCCGGAAATGCCAGCGCCCGCGCCTGGTCCAGCACGATCCCCAGGTCCTTGACGAAGATGTTCACCGCCGAGGCGGGTGTGTCGTCCCCGGCCAGGATATGCGGCACCCGGTTCTGCCACATCCAGGAATTGCCGGCCGAGGAGCAGATCACGTCATAGAGCACCTTCGGGTCCGCGCCGGCGCGGATGCCGAGCGCGAGCGCCTCGGCCGCCACCGCGATATGCGTGCCCGCCAGCAGCTGGTTCACCATCTTCACCGTCGAGCCGATGCCGGCGGACGCGCCCAGCCGCCAGACCTTGGCGGCGATCGCCTCCAGCGCCGGCCCGGCCCGCTCGAACGCTTCCGGGGCGCCGGAGGCCATGACCGTCATGCTGCCCGACTCGGCGCCGGCCCGCCCGCCGGAGACCGGCGCGTCCAGCATCAGGAGCCCGGCCGCGTTCAGCCGCGCTTCCAGCAGCCGGGCGAATTCGGGGGCGACGGTGGCCGAGCAGATCGCCACCGCCCCTTCCGGCAGGCGGGGAACGCAGCCCTCCGGACCGAACAGCACAGCGTCCTCCTGGGTCGCGTTGACCACCAGGATCAGGACCGCGTCCAGCCCCTCGGGCAACGCGTCGGGGCGCTCCACCGCCGCGGCGCCGGCGGCGACCAGGGCGGCGCGGGCCGCCGGGCGCAGGTCGCAGCCGGTGACGCGGTGGCCCTTGCGGTGCAGGTTGAGCGCGGCCCCCATTCCCATGGTGCCCAGTCCGATGACGCCGATATCCATGGTTGCGGGTCTCACGTGTTGTTTCGGAAACGTTCCACCGCCGCCACCAAGGCGCGGCGAATGCCGGGTTCCAGCGCCGAATGGCCGGCGTCGGGGATGACCGACAGCCTGGCCGCCGGCCAGGCGGCGGCGAGATCGAAGGCCGAAACCGGCGGGCAGATCATATCGTAGCGGCCCTGGACGATCTCCGCCGGAACATGGCGGATGCGGTCCATCCGCGCCAGCAGTCCCTCGGGCGGCAGGAACAGCCCGTTGGCGAAGTAATAGGCCTCGATCCGCGCCAGCCCCAAAGCGGTGCGGTCCTGGGCGAAGGCGGTGACGGTCTCGGGACTTGGCAGCAAGGTGCTGGCCGAGCCTTCATAGACCGACCATGCCCGCGCCGCCGGCAGATGCACCGTGGGGTCGGGGTCGGTCAGGCGGCGCAGATAGGCGCCCAGCAGGTCGCCCTGCTCGGCCTCCGGCAGATGGCCGGCAAAGGCGGCGTGCGCTTCGGGAAAGACCGCGCCGAGGCCGTGCAGGAACCAGTCGAGCTCAGGCGGGCGGCCGAGGAACACCCCGCGCAGCACGCAGCCCGCCACCCGATCGGGATGCGCCTGGGCATAGGCCAGCGCCAGGGTGCTGCCCCAGGAGCCGCCGAACAGCAGCCAGCGGTCGATGCCCAGATGCCGGCGCAGGGTTTCGATATCGCCCACCAGCGCCGGGGTGGTGTTGTCGGCCAGCCCGCCGAGCGGGCGGGAGCGTCCGGCGCCGCGCTGATCGAAGATGACGATGCGCCAGAAGCCGGGGTCGAAGAAGCGCCGATGCACCGCGCCGGCGCCGGCGCCCGGACCGCCGTGCAGGAACAGCGCCGGCCGCCCCTGCGGGTTGCCCGCCTGCTCCCAGTACATGACATGACCGGCGGAGAGCGGCAGATAGCCGGTCTCGAACGGGCCGATCTCGGGAAAGAGGTCGCCGCGGGGCATGGGGGCGATGGTATAGCGGGTGCGATCGGGCACGGAAGGGGTTCGGATGACTCGGCTATGGGTGGGCGCGGGCGCCCTGAACGGAATGATGGCGGTGGCGATGGCGGCGCTGGCCGCGCATGCGCTGGGCGGGCTGGGGCCGGCGAAGCTGGGGATGGTGGTGGACGCGATCCGGATGCAGGGCTGGCACGCCCTCGCGCTGTTGGGTACCGGAATCTGGGCCGGGCAGCGCCCGCCCGGCCGCGGCCGCACCCTGGCCCATGTCGCGGGGGCCGCGTTCCTGGTGGGCGTCGTGCTGTTCTGCCTCGGCGTCTATGGCTTCGCGCTGGAAGGCTGGGGGGTGGTGGCGGTGGCCCCGATCGGCGGCAGCCTGCTGATGCTGGGCTGGGCGGCGCTGTTCGTCTCGGCGCTGCTGGGGTAGCCCGGGCCGCGTGCGCCCCCCGGGTCAGGCGCCGATCCGGCCGGCCCGCACCAGCCGCCCGGGGCGCGCGCCGGTGTCCTGCCCGTGCTCGAAGATCGGCTCGCCCGCCACCAGCGTCGCGGCATAGCCATCGACCCGCTGCACCAGCCGCCGCCCACCGGCCGGCAGGTCGTGCACCAGTTCCGGGTGGTGGATGCGCAGCCGGTCGAAATCGATCACGTTCACATCCGCCCGCAGCCCCGGCGCCAGCCGGCCGCGATCGGCGAAGCCGAAGAAATCGGCGGTCTCGCTGGTCTGCCGCTTCACCACCTGCTCCAGCGGCAGCCCCGGCCCGCGCGCGCGGTCCCGCGCCCAATGGGTGAGCATGTAGCTGGGCAGCGAGGAATCGCAGATCAGCCCGCAATGCGCGCCGCCGTCCGACAGCCCCAGCACGGTGGCGGGATCGGTCAGCATGGCGCGGATCACGTCGTGATCGCCGTGGACATAGTTGGTGACGGGATAGAACAGCATCCGCCCGCCATCCCCGCCGGTCAGGTAGTCGTAGGCGAACGCCGCCGGGTCGGCCCGCTCGGCGGCGGCCATGGCGGCGATCGAGCGGTCCGCGGTCGGCTCGTAGTCGGGCGGATCGCCGAGCACGTACATCCGCTCCCAGTTGGAGGCGATCGGGCGTTGCAGCGGCGGCTGGATCGCCAGCAGCGCCTCCGAAGCCGGCTCGGCCAGGATCGCGGCCCGGGTGGCCGGATCGCGCAGCCGCGCCAGCCGTTCCGCCGGCGTCAGCGTGGCCAGCGCGGCGAACCCGGGCCTTGCCGCGAACGGGGTCAGCGAGGTGCCGAGGCCCAGGATCACCCCCACCGGCCGTCCCGCCACCTGCGCCGTCACCGCGGCACCCTGGGCGCGGGCGCGATGCACCCCTTCCATCAGCCGCCGCCAGCGCCCGGGGTCGGAGGCGCGGTCGGTCAGCAGGAACCACACCGGCCGGCCGGTGTCGCGGGCCTGTTTCGTGATCCAGGCGAATTCGGCGGCCTCGTCCTCGAAATCGCTCAGCATCCC
>DAHWNE010000201.1 GCA_027340195.1 Acetobacteraceae bacterium
CTGGGTGGCGAGTTCGGCGGTGGCGGCGGGCACCGTCAGCGTGCCCTCCAGCAGCAGATCCGCCGCCGCGGGCAGGCTGGCGGCGGCCGACAGGCGCTCGTCCAGATAGGCGGCGAAGGCGGCGAGCCCCTCCGCCGGCAGCGAGAACCCGGCCGCCATCGGATGCCCGCCGCCGGTGGCCAGCAGCCCCGCCTGGCGGGCGCCGATGACGGCGGCGCCGAGGTCGATCCCCGGCACCGACCGGCCGGAGCCTTTCGCCACCCCGTCGGCCACGCCGGCCACGCAGGCCGGGCGGTTGAAGCGTTCCTTGATCCGCCCGGCGACGATGCCCACCACGCCGGGGTGCCAGCCGGCGCCGCTCACCACCAGCGCGGCGCGGCCGGCCTCGGCCTGGGCCTCGGCGGCGCGCAGGGCGGCGTCCAGCATCTCCGCCTCCACCTCCTGGCGCTGGCGGTTGATCCCGTCCAGCCGTTCGGCCAGCGCCGCCGCCTCGGCCGGGTCCTCGGTCAGCAGCAGGCGCAGCCCCAGATCGGCCTCGGCGATGCGCCCGGCGGCGTTGATGCGCGGGCCGAGGCCGAAGCCGCAGCTCATGGCCGTGGGTGCCCCGCCGCGCCCGGTCAGCGCCAGCAGCGCCGCGATCCCCGGGCGCCGGCGGCGGCCCATCACCTTGAGCCCCTGCGCCACCAGCGCCCGGTTCACCCCGGTCAGCGGCATCACGTCGCAGACCGTGGCCAGCGCCACCAGATCGAGCAGCCCCATCAGGTCCGGCTCGGCGCGGGCAGCAAAGAACCCGCGCCGGCGCAGGCTGCGCACGGTGGCGACCGCGGTCAGGAACGCCACCGCCGCCGCGCACAGCAAGCCGCAGCCGGAGGTATCGTCCAGCCGGTTCGGATTGACGGTGGCGCGCACCGGCGGCGGCGGGCCTTCCGCCTTGTGGTGATCCAGCACGATCGCATCCGCCGCGCCGTCCAGCACCGACAGCGCCTCGGCCGCGGCGGTGCCGCAATCGACACAGACCACCAGATTCGCCCCGCGCGCGAGCAGGGCGCGCAGCGCCGCCGGGTTCGGCCCGTAGCCCTCGGTCATGCGGTGGGGCACGTGGGTCAGGGTGGGGCAGCCGAGGCCGCGCAGCAGGCTCACCATCAGCGCCGCCGAGCAGGCGCCATCGACGTCGTAATCGCCGAACACGGCGACGGTTTCGCCCAGCGCCACGGCATCGGCCAGGCGCTCGGCGGCTTCGTCCATGTCGGTCAGGCGGGACGGGTCGGGCAACAGGGCGCGCAAGGTGGGGTCGAGGAAATCGGCGGCCTCCTCGATCCCGACGCCGCGCGCGGCGAGCATCCGCCCTACCAGTTCCGGCACGCCGAGGCGCTGGGCGATGCCGAGGCCGATGCGCGCCTCGCCCTGGCGCCAGAGCCAGCGCCGTCCGCTCAGGCTGCGGGCGACCTCGAGGGCCGCGTCCACCCTCAGGTTCCGACCCAGGTCTTGGTGCGGAAATTGTGATGCCCCTCGATGAACCGCACGGTGCCCGAGCGCGAGCGCATCACCACCGAATGCGTCACCGCCCCGCCGCCGAACCGGCGCACGCCCCGCAGCATCGCCCCGGAGGTGACGCCGGTGGCGGCGAACATCACATCCCCCTGCGCCATCTCGGAGATCGAGAATTTGTGGTTGGGGTCCAGCACGCCCATGTCGCGGGCCCGCGCGATCTGCGCCGCGTCCTCGAACAACAGCCGCCCTTGCATCTGCCCGCCGATGCAGCGCAGCGCCGCCGCCGCCAGCACCCCCTCCGGCGCGCCGCCGGAGCCGAGATAGATATCCACCCCGGAGTCGGGAATGGCGGTCGCGATCACCCCGGCCACGTCGCCGTCCGAGATCAGCATGATGCGGGCTCCGGCCTCCCGCACCTTGGCGATGATCTCCTTGTGGCGGTCGCGATCGAGGATGCAGGCGACCAGATCGGCGGTCTCGCAGTTCTTGGCGCGGGCGAGGCTGCGCAGATTCTCGCCCACCGAGGCGTCGAGATCGACCACGCCGTCCGGCAGCCCGCCGCCGACCGCGATCTTGTCCATGTAGATGTCGGGCGCGTGCAGGAACCCGCCGCGGGTGGCCAGCGCCACCGTGGCGATGGCGTTCGGCCCGCCCTTGGCGGTGAGGGTGGTGCCTTCCAGCGGATCGACCGCGATGTCCATCGCCGGCCCGCCGGCGCCCACCTTCTCGCCGATGAACAGCATCGGCGCCTCGTCCATCTCGCCCTCGCCGATCACCACCGTGCCGTCGATGGCGACGGTGTCGAACGCCTGGCGCATGGCTTCCACCGCCGCGCCGTCGGCGTCGTTCTTCTTGCCGAGGCCGATCCAGCGGGAGGCGGCGATGGCCGCGGCCTCGGTCACCCGGACCAGTTCGAGCGCGAGGTTGCGGTCGGTGACGTGGCCCGGGGCAGGGGTCTTGGCAGGGGACATGGCTGAGGTCATGGCGCGGCTCCGATGCGGGCGAATCGACGGCAGGATAGCACGCGCGGGCCGGATCAGGGGATCGCGCGCCAGGCCCCGACCACATACCCCTGTGCATCCACCCGCTGCACCTGCCGAGCGATCACCGCGCGCCGCCCGCGGCAGGCCCAGGCATAGATGCTGGCATGGCCCGAAGCGAACCGCGGCACGAACGGCGCGCCCGGATGATGCCGGCACCACCAGGACGCCCCCCGGTTGGTCCGGCTGGTGTCGGCCTTGCCGCAGTTGAGATTCGCCCCGGTCAGGCAGGCGAGCCAGCGCCCGTCCGGCCCCCGGCGCATCACTCCGGTGCGGACCACCTCCTCCGGCGTCATCTTCGCGTGGAAGGCGCGCGCGACGGCGGCGGCGCGGGCGAGCGGGATCGGCCGCGGCCGGGCCGACGCGGCGGCGCAGCCGGCAAGCGCAAGCGCCGCCGCCAGCACCGCCCCGGCGCGCCCTACCATGCCCCGCGCGTGTCGATCACGAATTTGTCCTTCAGCAGGTCGCGATCGACCTGCAGGAACGCCTGATGATCCACCAGCAGCAGCACCAGGTTGGCGCGCTCCAGCGCGGCATCGAAATCGGCCAGTTCCGGCCCCAGCTCGGCCAGCCCCGGCGGCAGGGCGGCGATGTGGGGTTCCACCACCAGCAGCTCGCCGAGCTTCGCCTCAGCCAGCCGGGCCACGATCTCCACCGCCGGGCTTTCGCGCAGATCGTCCACGTCCTTCTTGTAGGCAAGGCCGAGGCAGGCGATCACCGGGTGCTTCAGCGCCGCCGCCCGCTCCCGCACCTTGGCCAGCACGAACCCGGGCTTGGCGTCGTTCACCTCCCGCGCGGTGCGGATCAGCCGCGCTTCCTCCGGCGCGCCGGCGACGATGAACCACGGATCGACGGCGATGCAGTGCCCGCCCACGCCGGGGCCGGGGCTCAGGATGTTCACCCGCGGGTGCAAATTCGCCATCTCGATCAGGTCCCACACATTGATGCGCAGCCGGTCGCAGATCAGCGAGAGTTCGTTGGCGAAGGCGATGTTCACGTCGCGGTAGGCGTTCTCGGTCAGCTTCGCGAGCTCGGCGGTGCGCGCGGTGGTGACCCGGCACTCCCCGCGCACCACCATGCGATACAGCGCCAGCGCCCGCTGCGCGCAGCGGCGCGACATCCCGCCGATCACCCGCGGGTTGTTCACCACCTCCTCCAGGATCCGCCCGGGCAGCACCCGTTCCGGGCAATGCGCCACCTGCACCTGCGCCATCTCCCCCTTCTGCTGGGGAAAGCTCAGGTCGGGGCGGCGTTCGGCCAGGATCGCCGCCACCCGCTCGGTGGTCCCCACCGGGGAGGTGGATTCCAGGATCACCAGATTGCCCGCCGCCAGCACCGGCGCGATCGCGGCCGCCGCCTGTTCCACATAAGAAATATCGGGCGCGGCGGCGGCGCCGTGGCCCACCAGCGGGGTCGGCACCGCGATGATGAACGCATCCGCCGCCGCCACCTCGGTCGCCGCGCGGAGCTTGCCCGCCTCCACCACCCGGCGCACCAGCGCGTCCAGGTTCGGCTCCCCGAAATGCGGCCTGCCGGCGTTGATGGTGGCCACCACGCCGGGGTTCACGTCGGTCCCGGCCACCTCGATCCCGGTATCGGCGAACACCGCCGCCGTGGGCAGCCCGATATACCCCAGGCCGATCACGCTCACGCGGGCGAAACTATCCATCGGTCAGGGCTTTCACGATGCGGGCGGCGGCCTGGCCGTCGCCGTAGGGGTTATGGGCGATGCTCATCTGCCGCCAGGCGGCGGGATCGTCGAGCAGGCGGGCGGCGCGCGCGACCAGGCGGTCGGTATCGGTGCCGACCAGCTCCACCGTGCCGGCGGTGACCGCCTCCGGCCGCTCGGTGGTCTCCCGCGTCACCAGCACCGGCTTGCCCAGCGAGGGCGCTTCCTCCTGCACCCCGCCCGAATCGGTGATGATGAGATGGGCCCGGCGCATCAGCGCGACGAAGGGCAGGTAGTCCAGCGGCGCGATCAGGTCGATCGCCGGATGGCCGGCGAGCGGGGCCGCCGCTTCTCGCACCGCCGGGTTGAGGTGGACCGGATAGACGATGCGCACGTCGCCGCGGTCGGCCAGCCGGCGCAGCCCGGCGGCGACGCGGGCGAGGCCGCCGGAAAAATTCTCCCGCCGGTGGCCGGTGACCAGGATCAGCCGGCGCGCCGGGTCGGGCGGCGGCAGCGCCGCGGCGGCGGCGGCGGCGCGCGCGGGATCGGTATCGAGGATGGCGACGGCGTCGAACAGCGCGTCGATCACGGTGTTGCCGGTCACGGTGATGGCGGCGTCGGGCACGCCCTCGGCCAGCAGATTGGCGCGCGCCTCCGCGGTGGGGGGGAAATGCCAGCGGGCGAGGCGGGTGGCGAGGCGGCGGTTCATCTCCTCCGGCCAGGGGGCCGAGAGGTCGCCGGTGCGCAGCCCGGCCTCCACATGGCCCACGGGGATGGAGGCGTAGAAAGCGGCGAGCGCGGCGGCGAAGGTGGTGGTGGTATCGCCCTGGACCAGCATGACGTCGGGGCGGAGCTCCGGCAGCGCCTCCGCCAGGCCCTGGAGGGCGGCGGTGGTGATCCAGGTCAGGCCCTGGGCGTGGCGCATGATGTCCAGGTCGCGGTCCGGGCGGATGGCGAACAGGTCCAGCACTTGGTCCAGCATCTGGCGGTGCTGGGCGGTGACGCAGACCAGCGGCGTGACGCCCGGGGTTTCGCGCAGGCGGCGGATGCCCGGGGCCAGCTTGATGGCCTCGGGGCGGGTGC
>DAHWNE010000279.1 GCA_027340195.1 Acetobacteraceae bacterium
ACGGTGGGGGCGCGGGTGATGGAGGTGACGGGGTAGGCCGGCGCGCAAAAACCCCCCGCCCGCGCCGCCCCGCGCTATACTCCCCGCGCCGGTGCTCCCGCCGGCACCAGCGAAGGAGCCCCGCCATGGCCGCCGGTCCGCGTTCCACCGCCAAACCCAACCCGCTCGGCGAGTTCGACATCACCCGCTATTTCGCCGAGCTCAAGCTGCCGCCGATGCCCGACCTCGACGCCCTGACCGCCGCCAACCGCCGCAACATCGAGGCGCTGACGGCGGCCAACAAGGTCGCGCTGGAAGGCGCCCAGGCGGTGGCCAAGCGGCACATGGAGATCATGCAGCAGACGGTCGCCGAGATGACCGCGGCGATGCAGGCCCTGGCCACGCCGGAAGCGCCCAAGGCGCGCGCCGCCCGCCAGGCGGAGTTGGCCAAGGAGGCCTATCAGCACGCGGTGGCCAACCTCAAGGAGCTCGGCGACCTGATCCAGCGCGCCAATGCCGAGGCGCTGGAACTGGTCAACCGCCGCTTCGCCGAGGCGCTGGACGAGATCAAGACCCTGGCGGAGAAGACCTGACCGCCAGCATCCGCTCGAACGCGGCCCGGATCCGCGCCACCGAGGGATTGCGATAGGCGAAGTCCGGCGCCGTCTCGGGATGGACCAGCATGGTCGCGTTGGCCTCGAACAGCACCAGGGTTCCGTCGGCCAGGCGGCCGAAATCGATGCCGGCGAAATCGAGGTCGAGCCGCGCGCCCACCGCCTCCAGCGCCGCCCAGGCGCGCGCGCCCAGCACCGTGCGCGGATTTTCCAGGAATCGCGCCTCCTCGGCCCGCCGCGACGGATCGGTCTCCATCCCCGCGGTCCAGTAATGGACCAGCCAGCGCGGCGCGATCGCCAGGTGATAGGGGTACGGCACCCGATCGACGAAGATCACCCGGTATTTGCGCCAGAACCCGTCCGGATCGCGGCAATCGACGGCGCTGGTGGCGAAGGCGGGGCCGGCCGCCAGCGCCTCGGCGAGTTCGGGCGCGGTCTGGACCAGCCGCACCCCCTGCCCGCCATGGGCGCCGATCGGGCGCACCAGCGCCGGCAGCGGCACCAAAGCGTCGCGCCGCGTGGGCGGCACCAGCAGGCCCGGGATATCGGCCAGCAGCGCGGGCAGCGCGTCGCGGGCGGTGCGCGCGATTCGCGCCGGCGGGTTGAGCAGCGGGCGCGGCGGCGCGGCCAGCAACCGGGCGGCGGCGGCGGGTAGCGCCGGCATCCGGTCGGCATCGCCGATCGCGTTCAGGATCAGGTCATAGGCCGGCAGCGCGCGGTCCTGGTCCGGCGCGGCATAGGCGACGTACCAGCGCAGCACCGTGGTGTGGCGCGGGATCAGCAGGTGATCGAGCGGGATGTTGCCGTCGCCGGTGGCGGCGAGCACCAGCACCCGCCGGCGCGGCGCCGCGGCCTCGGCGATCTCCAGGCTGCGCCCGGCGAAGCCGAGGTCGCGATGGCGCGCCGCCGCCGCCGGATCGCGCGCGTCCAGCAGCGCCGCCAGGTTGCGATGGGCGACGGCGAGGCCCGGGTCCAGCCGCAGCGCGGCGCGCGTGGCCGCCTCGGCGGGGGCGACTTCGCCCTGGCGCAGCAGCACCGAACCCAGGCTGGCCGCCACCGCCGCATCCCCCGGCGCCAGCGCGGCGGCGCGGCGCAGCGCCGCCGCGGCCTCCGGCAGGGCGTCGGTCTCGGCCAGGGCGATGCCGAGCGCGTGGCGGATCGCCGCCCGCTCCGGCGCCAGCGCGGCGGCGTGGCGCAGATCCTCGAGCGCGGCGGCAGGCTCGCCCAGGCGGCGATAGGCGTCGGCGCGGGTCAGCCTGGCATCCGGCAAGTCCGGGGCGATGGCGAGGGCACGGCCGGCTTCGACGATCGCATCCTCGACCGCGCCGGCGGCGAGCAGGGCGGCGGCCAGCGCCGCGCGCACCGGCGCGGCCTCCGGGGCGGCGGTCAGCAGGTCACGCAGGAACAGGGTGTCATCGGACATGCGCCCCTGTCGCACGGGGCGATGAACAAGTGATGAACCGCCCGCCTATGCCTCGGTCACCGCCAGCGGCAGTTCGGGGGTGGCGTCGTCGGACAGCATCTCCATCTGCCCGGAGATTTTCCCGCCATCCTCCACTTGCAGCCGCCGGTACCGCGCCGTCCCCTGCAACCGCCCGGTGGCCCGCAGCACCAGGCTGCCGCGCACGGTGAGCGTCCCGCTCATGGTGCCGGCCACTTCGGCGTCCTCCACCTCGATCTCGCCCTTGAACATGCCGCCCGGGGCGATCGCGAGTTCGCTGGCGTGGATCATGGAGGCCTCGACCGTGCCCTCCACCACCAGCCGCTCGGCGTCCTGCACCGTGCCCTGCACCGAGATGCCGCGGCCGACCACCAGGGTGCGCCGCTCGCTGGCCTCGCGCCGACCGCCCGGCGTGGCCGGAGTCGGGCGGGGCGGGATGCCGGGCCCGGACGCGGCGGATGGCAGGGGCGGGCGCGGCATCGGGGAGGGCTCCTTGGCTTGGGTGGCGGGCCGATAGGGCGGCACGCCGAGGCTGGAATCGGCGGTCGGGCGGGGGGGATCGGTCGGATCGGGCACGGCCTTGGCCTCCTGGCCGGGAACACGCGCGGTCGGGTCGGCCGGCGCGTCGGGTCTGCGGCGTTTGAACACGGGGAACACCCCTGGGCTATCCGGTCCGGCACGAGGCCGGGAGTTCCGGGTTAGCACGCGCCCGCGCCGGCTCAAACCCCGCGCGCGGTCACGGGCGGTTGACCGGCCCGCGCGCGGGCAGGCGGCACTTGCCGCGGCCCCGCCGAAGGGGAACACTGCGCCCGGGACAGAACGAGGCGACAGCCTCGCACCCGACGCCAGACGGCCGATCCGACCCCAACAGGAGGCTGCATCCACAATGCGACTGAAACGACGGAGTTTTCTCGGCGCCGCCGCGGCCAGCGCGGCGACCGGCCTCGCCGCCCCCGCGATCGCCGCGGGCGAGGCGAAGCAGGTGCTGAAATTCGTCCCGCAGGCGAATCTGACCTCGCTCGACCCGATCTGGACCACCGCCGCGGTGACCGCCGAGCACGCCTGGTACGTGTTCGACACGCTCTACGGCGTCGATGCGCATTACCGCCCGCATCCGCAGATGGCGGCCGGGCACGAGGTCTCGAAGGACGGCAAGACCTGGACCATCAAGCTGCGTGACGGCCTCACCTTCCACGACGGCAGCAAGGTGCGGGCGGCCGATTGCGCCGCCAGCCTGAAGCGCTGGGCGGCGCGCGACACGTTCGGGGTGACGCTGGCCGGCTTCGTGAACGAATGGGAAGCGAAGGACGACCTGACCCTGCGGGTCCATCTCAAGCAGCCGTTCCCGATGCTGCTCGACGCGCTGGCGAAACCCGCCTCCTCCTCGCCCTTCATCATGCCGGAACGGCTGGCCAAGACCGATCCCTCCGTCCAGATCACCGAGATGATCGGCTCCGGCCCCTACATGTTCCTGGCCAAGGAGTACGTCTCCGGCAGCCACGTCGCCTACAAGCGGTTCGACAACTACAAGCCCGCCGCCGGCGCGCCGTCCTGGTATTCGGGCGCCAAGATCGCGCATTTCGAGCGGGTCGAGTGGCACATCATCCCCGATTCGGCCACCGCCTCGGCGGCGCTGCAATCGGGCGAGATCGACTGGTGGGAGCTGGTCGATGCCGATCTGATCCCGCTGCTGAAGACGCAGAAGCACATCCATATCGGCATCGCCGACCCGGCCGGGTATCTGGGCGTGATCCGCTTCAACGAGCTCTGGCCGCCGTTCAACAACGTGCTGATGCGCCAGGCGGTGATGCACACCGTCGATCAGCGCGAATACATGGGCGCGGTCACCAACAACGATCCCACCGCCTGGCGGCCCAACCACTCCTTCTTCCCCGTCGGCACCCCGTACGGCAAGCCGATCTCGCCCGACCCGATGGCGAAGCCGAACTGGCCGCTGGCGCACAAGCTGGTGAAGGAGGCCGGCTACAAGGGCGAGAAGATCGTGCTGCTCAACCCCACCGATTTCCCCACCATCAAGCCGTTCGGGGAGATCACCTACGCCAACCTCAAGAAGCTCGGGCTCAACGTGGAGCTGGTGGAGACCGACTGGGGCACGGTGGTGCAGCGGCGCGAACTCAAGACCGCGCCCGGCAAGGGGGGCTGGAGCATCTTCCACACCTGGTGGACCGGCGACGGGATCATGAACCCGGCGATCAACCCGATCATCCGCGGCCAGGGGCTGAAGGGCTGGTTCGGCTGGTACAATAGCCCGAAGATGGAGGCGATGAACCGCGCCTGGCTGAGCGCGAAGACCCCGGCCGAGCAGGCGCGAATCGTGCAGGCGATGCAGGTCCTGGCGTTCCACGACGTGCCCACCGTGCCGCTGGGGCTCTTCTATATCCATACGGCGTATCGCACCTCGCTCACCGGGCATGTGCGGGCGCCGACGGCGGTGCCGTGGGGAATCCACCGGGTCTAGCCGGTGCGCGGGCGGGGGGCTCCCCGCCCGCGTCGCACCCGGCTCGCGGCGCGATCATTCCCGGGACTCGTCTCCCGCCGCCGGCGGGCACGGCGCGACCGGACGGTCTCGCGGACCCGCCGCCCCGGTTTCGGCAACTGCTTTGCAACCACTCAATCGCGTTTTGGAACACCGCCTGAAGCCGCTTTGAAACGCTTCTGCCATTATCTCTCCGCGCATCGATCGTCCCGCAAGTTCGTCGGCAGGAGCGCCCCATGTTCGATCTCAGGTTCCGCAATGACCCGTTCGCCCTGCCGACCGCGATGGCGGCGGCGATGCTGGCCGGGATCGTCGGCCTGGGCTGGCGCATGAACGTGGTGCAGCGCCTGACGCTGCCGAGCATGACCGCGACCGCCCAGGCGGCCCCGACAACCCCGGCGATGCCGCCCTTCCGCACCCGGATCGCGAGCGCCGCGGCCCTCCCGCCGGCAGGACACATCGCCGCGCGCCCGGAGGCGCGACACATCGCCGCGCGCCCGGAGGCGCGACAGATTGCCGCGCGCCGGGTGGCGCGACAGATTGCCGCGCGCCCGGAGGCGCGACAAATCGCGGCGCGACCGATCGCGGCCCATCCGGCGGCGGCGCGCATCGCCATGCAGATGCAGCCGGTTCCGGCGGCCCCGCCCGCGCTGAACGTCGCCACCGCCCGGCCGGCGACGCCGCCGCTCGCCGCCCCGCTCGCCGCAAGCATGACCGCCCTGCCGCGCATGGCCCCCGTCGCGGCGCGCCGGGCCTCGGCCCCGGCTTCGGCCCCAGCTTCGGCTCGGGCGCGACTGGCCATGACCACCCGCCCCGCCCCCGCGCTCGGACGCAGCCTGCCCGCCCCGCGCCCGGCCGTCGCCGCGGGCGCTGTGCCGCCGTCGCGCTGGATCACCGTGCAACCCGGCCAGACCCTGTGGCAGATCGCCCAGCAGACCTACGGCAACGGGGATCAGTACATGCGCATCTTCCGCGCCAACCGCGCCCAGCTGAGCAGCCCCGATCAGATCCGCCCCGGCCAGCGTCTCCGCCTGCCGATGGGACCGGGACGAGCACGGCTGGGGTAGCTCCCCTCCCCCACCCCACCACCGCAAGGACCGCGAGGCCGGGCAGGACGCCCGGCCTCGACGCGCGTCCGCCCCCCGGTCAGCGCCGCCCGCGCCAGGGCAGCAGCATCGGCACCCGCGCCCGATAGGCGGCATAATCGGCGCCATGGAGGCGCAGCAGCCGGCGCTCCTCGAAGCGGATGCCGATCAGCACGTAAACGGTGACGCAGCCGGCGGTGACCGCCGCCCGCGCATCGCCCGCCGCCCCCCAGACCAGCAGCAGCAAGCCCAGATACAGCGGATGGCGCACCCACGCGTTCCAGCCGCCGGTCACCAGCTTCTCGGCCGGCGCCGCCGCTTCCGGGCCGGAGCGCAACTGGGCCAGGCCGGCGAACCGCGCGAGGTCATAGCCGCGCCCGCCCCCGGCCAGCACCAGCGCCCCGGCCGCCATCGCCACCAACCGCGCCACGCGCAGCGCCGGCGGCAGCGCGAACGGGATCGCCGGCAGCACCGCCCAGGCGTAGCCCAGCACCACGCCGAGCTCGACCAGGGCGATCACATTATAGGCCAGCCGATCCCCCGCCCCCGCCCATCGCGCCAGCCAGTCGCGCCCGCGCGCGCCGGCGAGCAGGCTGTGCGTCGCCCCGAACCCGGCCCACAACGCGAGATAGCCCGCCCAGGGCATCATCCGGCTCAGCCGACCTGGTCCGGGAACGCCACGTCCTCGTAAATCTCGCCCATCGGCACCGTGACGCCGAGTTCGGGCAGGTCCAGCGCGGCGTCGGCATCGACCAGCCGGCCGAGCCAGTCGGCGCCCTCGCGGGCGAACACCGTGGCCGCGGGCCGGTCCTGTTCCAGCAGCACATAGCGGCGGATGGAGGGGGTGGCGCGGTATTCCCGGTTTTTCACGATGCGGTCGATGAACGCGGTGGCGGGCGAGAGAATCTCGAACACCACCACCGGCTCGGTGACCAGAGTCGCGCCGGGGTCGGGCGGCGTGCACAGGACCATGGCATCCGGATAGCGGACACTGCCGGCAACCAGCAGCTTCAGATCGCTCCCCACGATCCGGCACGCGCCGCCGCGCAGACGGGTCCCGACCGCACGCAGCAGGTTGCTCTGGATCAGACCGTGGGCGTAGGTCGCGCCGGTCATCGCCACCGGCGCGAACCCGTCGAACTCGTGGCGCAGCGCCTGCCCGGCCTCCCACGCCCGGAAGGCATCGAGCTCCATCGGGGCGCGCAGCACGCTGCTCATGCGCGCATCCTACGCCCGCCTCGCAAGCGGAGCCAGCGGCGCTCCGCCCCGCCTCACCCCGCGCCGACCAGCACCACGCACAACCGCCGCGGCCCATGCGCGCCGAGTTCCAGCGCCTGCTCGATATCCGCCGACCGCGACGGCCCGGTCACCAGCATCACGTTGCGCGGCATGGCGCCGAGCTCGGCGCGCAGCAGATCCCACGCCTCCTCATACGCCCCCACCACCCGCGCGGCTCGCAGGATCACCACCGCCGCCTCGGCCAGCAGGTTGAGCGTGGTCGGCCGCTCCGGCGCCGAGGGCAGCATCAGGGTGCCGGTCTCGGCGATGCCGGCGAACCCGTGCTGGATCGCCACCTGGTCCGAGGCCTCGGCGCGGCCCTCGCGCAGGCGCAGCAGCGGGCGGTCGGCCCAGGGGATGGCGCGCAGCTCCGGATGCGGGGCGATCGCCGCCGCCGAGGGCAGGTTCTGCGCCGCCAGCCAATCGGCCACCGCCGCCGGCACCGCGGCCGCATCGTCCACCCGGATCACGGTGCCGAATTCGCGCTCCACATTGGCCGCGAACAGCGCCACCTGCCCGTCCCGGTCCAGCCGCGACCGCGCCGGGATCACATGGCGCGGATGCCCATCCAGCCGCGCCCGCAGCGCCATCGCCTGATCCGGCGGCAATGGGCCGCGGCGCAGGCCGCGACGGATCGCCAGCAGCACCGCCTCCCGGCTCATGGCGCCCGCCCGCGCTGTTCGCGCGCGTAGCGGGCGAAGAAGGTCTCGCCCTCCGGCGCCGGCAGGTCGCGCCCCGCGGTCCAGCCGCCGGCCAGCGGCAGGTGCCGAAACCGCCCACGCTTGCCCGCCATCAGCCGCAGCCCGAACGCGCCGGCGCGGGTCAGCGCGCGATACAGCGCCGGGCGTTTCGCCACGAAGGCCCACAGCGCCAGGTTGCGCCGCTGCGCCGCCGGGGTCAGGTGGCGCTCGAACTCGCGCTCCCGCCAGTGGCGCATCAGCCCGGGCAACGGAATGCGCACCGGGCAGACGCTCTCGCATTTGCCGCAGAAGGTGGAGGCGCCGGGCAGCAGCCCGGCCTGGTCCACCCCGATCAGCGCCGGGGTCAGCACGCTGCCCATCGGGCCGGGATAGACCCAGCCGTAGGCGTGCCCGCCGACCGCGCCATAGACCGGGCAATGGTTCATGCAGGCGGCGCAGCGGATGCAGCGCAGCATCGGCTGGAATTCGCCGCCCAGCATGTTCGACCGCCCGTTATCGACGATCACCACATGATAGGCTTCGGGCCCGTCCAGGTCGCCTTGCCGGCGGGCGCCGGTGGAGAAGGTGGTATAGACCGAGAACTCCTGCCCGGTGGCCGAGCGCGCCAGCACCCGCAGCAGGCTGGTGCAATCCTCCAGCGTCGGCACCACCTTCTCGATGCTGGACAGCGCGATATGCACCCGCGGCAGGGTCTGGGTCAGGTCGCCGTTGCCCTCGTTGGTGACGATCACGCTCGATCCGGTCTCGGCGATCAGGAAATTGGCCCCGGTGATGCCGACATCGGCGGCGAGGAACTTCTCCCGCAGCTTGGTGCGCGCTTCCACCAGGATATCGCGCCGCTCGCGGAACACCCGCTCCGCCGGCAGGTCGGTATGGGCGGCGCGGAAACTCGCCTCCCAATCCTCCCGGTTGAGGTGGAACGCCGGGGCGATGATATGGCTCGGCGTCTCGTGGCGGAGTTGCAGGATGTATTCGCCGAGATCGGTCTCGACCGGGGTGATGCCGTTCGCCTCCAGATGGTCGTTGATGCCCAGCTCCTCGCTGATCATCGACTTGCCCTTGGTCACCGTGCGCGCGCCGGCGGCGCGGCAGATCTCCAGCACCACCGCGCGCGCCTCGGCGGCGTCGGCGCAGACATGCACCTGCCCGCCGGCCGCTTCCACCTTGTCGGCGAAGGCCTCGAGATAGAAATCCAGATGGGCGAGCGTATGGTCCTTGATCGCGCGCGCCTCGTCGCGCAGCGCCTCGAACTCGGGCAGCGCCGCGGCGGCGGCGGCGCGGCGGGCGATGAAGGAGCTGCCCGACCGGGCCAGCGCCTTCTGCAACCCCGCGTCGCCCAGCGCGGCATGGGCATTGGTTTTGAAGGCGGAGGAGGTGGCGGTCTGCATGGCCCGGGTTTACCAGAGGAAGATGCCCGCGGCCATCGACCCCGAACCGGAACCGGATTACGCGGCGCTGGCCGCTTTTCGCCAGGCGCTGCGCGGGTTCACCGCGTTTTCCGAGGCGGCGGCGCGGGCGGCCGGCCTGACCCCGCGCCAGCACCAGGCGCTGTTGGCGATCAAGGGCGCGCCGGCGCCACCCAGCCTGGGCGCGCTGGCCGGGCAGCTGCTGATCCGCTCGCATTCGGCGGTGGAGCTGATCGATCGGCTGGCCCAGCTTGGGCTGGTGGACCGGCGCGCCGACCCGGCCGACCACCGCCGGGCGCTGCTGGCGCTGACCCCGCGCGGCGAGGCGGTGCTGCGCGCGCTGTCGCGGGCCCATGCGCGGGAGTTGGAGGCGATCGGCCCCACCCTGGCGCGGCTGCTGGCGCGGTTCGGCGGCGGGACAATGGCAGGCGCATGACGTTGCCGAGACATCCATCGGCCCAGTCGTCATGGCCGGCTTTCCATACTTCAAGCCGCCTTCGACGCCGCGCCTTCTTC
>DAHWNE010000202.1 GCA_027340195.1 Acetobacteraceae bacterium
GCATTCCGACGCGATCTGGTCCGTTATACTTCCCGGAATAGAACGACGGCAGATTGCCCAGGGAGAAGCTCATCGCCATCGCCCTACCGGCGAGGGGAAATGAGATCGCCAACAGGCAGGCGAGCAATCGATGGGCCCGCATGGACCAATGCGGCCTCGATCGACCGAACACCCAGACCCCCTCTTCAAGCGCTTCCGTCCGGTAATGAAACTTTCATGGTTTTGGTGACGCAAGTGAATTTTCGGTAATCTCTCGGGGCTGTTCCTTCCCCGCATTGGTCCGGCAATCGATACGGCGCCGGTCCGCGCGGATGCCCGGCTCCATCCGCAGCCGATCGGGCCCGCGACAGCGGTTCCGATGCCGGCCGGGCAATCGACCGCACGGAACCGGGTCGGCCCCCGCCACCTACCCCGACGTCGCCTGGATCATCTCCCGCACCCGCGGATAGACCTCCCGCGCCCAGCGCCGCCCGCTGAACACCCCGTAATGCCCCACCCCGGTCTGCAGATGGTGCCGCTTCATCGCCGGCGGGATGCCGGTGCACAGATCCAGCGCCGCCACCGTCTGGCCGATGGCGCAGATATCGTCCCGCTCCCCCTCCACCGTCAGCAGCGCGGTGCGGCGGATCGCGCCGGGGCGGACCTTGGTGCCATGCACGGCAAGCCGGCCCAGCGGCAGGTGATGCTCCTGGAACACCCGCTGCACGGTCTCCAGATAGAACTCCGCCGGCAGGTCCATCACCGCGTTGTATTCGTCATAGAAGCCGCGATGCGCCTCGGCGGCGCGCAGATCGTCACCCACCAGGGCGCGGAAATGCGACAGATGCGCCCCCACGTGCCGGTCGAGATTCATCGACATGAACGCCGCCAGCTGCACGAACCCCGGATACACATGCCGCCAGGCCCCGCGATAGCGCCAGGGGACCACGCCGATCAGATTCTCCTCGAACCAGGCGATGGAGCGGCCGGCGGCCAGCAGGTTCACCTTGGTCGGGTTGACGCGGGTGTCGATCGGCCCGGCCATCAGCGTCATGCTGCGCGGCTGCGCCGCATCGCCGGCCTGCGCCAGCAGCGCCACCGCCGCCAGCACCGCCACCGCCGGCTGGCAGACCGCCATGATGTGCCCGCCCGGCCCCACCGCGCGCATGAAGCGCATGATGTGGTCGATGTATTCGTCCATGCCGAACTTGCCGTCGGTGATCGGCACGTCGCGGGCGTTGCGCCAGTCGGTGATATAGACGTCGTTCTCCGGCAGCAGCACCTGCACGGTGCCGCGCAGCAGGGTGGCGAAATGGCCCGACATCGGCGCCACCAGCAGCACCTTGGGCTGACGCGGGGCGGGGTCCTTGCGGAAATGCAGCAGGGCGCCGAACGGGGTCTCGTCCACCTCCTCCTCGGTCACCGCGACCTCGGCGTTGCCGACGCGGACATGCCCGATCCCGAACGGCGGACGCTGATGCGTAAGGCCGACCGAGGCGAACACGTCGAGCGCCGCGCGCCATTGCCGCAGCGCCGCCGGCATGGCGGTGCCGGGCTCCAGCGGGCGCAGGACCCCGGCCATCAGCGCCGCGGCGTTGCGCCACGGCGCCAGCAGATCGGCCTGGGTCTGGTAGAGCTGATAGAGCATCCCGTCGCGCCCATCCGTGTTGCAGTGCGGAATTTGCTTCCGCGGGACGGGCATTGTGGTACATTGCAGCGCAGCATCGCAAGCCCGTCATACCTGGGGGTAGCCCATGAGCGAGACCACGCTGCTGATTTCCAGCCGGAACTACTCCTCCTGGTCGCTGCGCGGCTTCCTGCTGGCCCGGCTGTCCGGGGTGACGTTCGAGACAAGGCAGGTGGACCCGGACGATCCGGCCACCCGGGCGGAGCTGCTGATGCAGGCGTCCTCGATCCTGGTGCCCTGCCTGGTGCATGACGGGGTGCGCGTGTGGGATACCCTGGCGATCGCGGAATATCTCAATGAAATCCGTCCGGAAGCGGGGATGTTCCCGCTCGATCGGGCGGCCCGGGCGCGCTGCCGGTCGATCTCGGGGGAGATGCATGCCGGGTTCACCGCGCTGCGGTCCTCCTTGCCGATGAACCTGCGCGGGCGGCGGCCCGGCTTCGCGCTGTGGTCGGGCCCCGCCGCCGATATCGCGCGCATCGTCGAGATCTGGACCGAGTGCCGCGAGACCTGGGGCGGGCCGTGGCTGTTCGGGCGCCGGGCGTCGGTGGCGGATGCGATGTATGCGCCGGTGGTGACCCGATTCGTCACCTACGACGTGCGCCTGGACGGCGCCGCGGCGGAGTACGCCGCCCATGTCGCCGCCTGGCCCGACCTGGTGGAATGGACCGAGGCGGCGCTGGCCGAGCCGGAGGAGATCGCCGACCTGGAAGTGGAGTTCTGATCGAAACTACAAGCCGTCGCGCTCCAGCACCGCGCGGATCGCGGCCGGATCCAGCGCCAGCGGGGCGATGCCGGCGCGTTCCTCCTGCAGCTTCATGCTGACCCGGCTGTCGCGCCCGCCCCAGCCGCGCGCCAGCGTCTCGGTCATCTCGGCCAGGGCGAGGTTCACCATCCGCATCGGCACCCCCACCTCGCGGCCGAGCTCGGCGGCCAGCGAGACGTCCTTGTGGATCAGGCGGAAGGCGAATTCCGGCGGGTCGTAAGTGCCGGTCAGGAAATGATCGCCCATGCGGTCGAAGGTGCGGTTGCGGCCGGTGGCGCCCTGGCGGATCGCCTCCCACAGCGCCAGCGGCTCGACGCCGGCCTTGACGCCCATGGTGAACACCTCGGCCAGCACCTGGTTGATGGCCGCGCCGGCGGCGTTGTGCGTCAGCTTGGCGATGGTGCCGGCGCCGATCGGGCCGACCCAGCGGGCGCGATCGCCGATCGCGTCCAGCGCGGCGCGGTGGGCATC
>DAHWNE010000290.1 GCA_027340195.1 Acetobacteraceae bacterium
GGTCGGCGCCGGCGCAGAAGATGCGGTCCCCGGCCCCGGTCAGCACCACGCAACGAATCTCCCCGGGGTACTCGATCAAGCCGGACCACAGCGCGAGCAGCTCGCGGCCCATCGCGGTGTTACGGGCGTTGCCCACTTCCGGGCGGTTCATCGTCACCACCAGCAGATGCGGGCGCGGGGTATCGACCAGGATCGTCTCAGTCATTCAGAGGGGCTCCAGAACCGGGTGCGGGCCATCGACCAGGCGGTGGCGGGCCAGAATGGCCTCGCGGATCAGCCGGCGCATGATCTTGCCCTGCGGGTTGCGCGGCAATTCGGCCATCATGACGAATGCCCGCGGGTGCTTGTAGCGGGCGAGCCCGGCCAGCGCCGCCCGGGCGCGCTCTGGCCAAGCGGCATCGTCGGTCTCGGCCACCGCCACGATCACCTCGCCCCAGTATTCCGACGGCAGGGCGACGATCGCGACCGCCGCGGTCCCCGCGGTGCCGGCGAGTTCCCGCTCGATCTCGTCGGGATGAATCTTGTAGCCGCCCGATTTCACCACGTCGGCCAGCCGCCCCACCAGATGCAGTCGCCCCTCCCCGTCGATCCGGCCCAGATCGCCGGTGGCGTGGAAGCCGTCGGCGGGCAGCGGATGGAAGCCGGTGGCGTCGATATGCCCCGCCGACATGTGCCGCCCGCGCAGATGCACCTCCCCCACCGCGCCCGGCGGCAGCACCGCGCCGGTCTCGTCGCGCAGCTCGATCTCGACCCCCGCGCCGGGCCAGCCGACGCAGACCCCTTCGCCCGCGGGTGCGGCGTAGTAGGCATCGAGCGCCCGCGGCGGCAGCACGGTGATCGGGTTGACGATCTCGGACTTGCCGTAGGTGACCCGCACCACCGGGCCGAACACCGCGCGCGCCTTGGCATAGAGCGCCGGCAGCAGCGGCGCGGTACCGCAGAAGATGCAGGCGAGGCCGCGAATGCGCTCGCCGTCCAACGCGCCGAGCAGCTTCGCCATCACGGTGGGCGGGGCGAACAGATGATCCACCGCGCCGTCGCGCAGCAGCGGCAGGGCGCAGTCCAGATCCACCCCGCCGAGCAGTACCACCCCCGCGCCGCGGTCATGGAAGGCGTGGGTGATGAGCCCGGCGCCATGGATGAACGGGGTCATCAGCAGCACTCGGCTGCCTGGCCCCGGCATTGGCGCCAGATGCGCGCGTTGCAGGACATTGGCCAGCCAGCGCGCGGCATGGGTGGTGACGATCGCCTTCGGCCGCCCCGTGGTGCCGGAGGTGAACCCGATCTTGGCCCATGCCTCACCCGGGACCGGCCTCAACGCCGCCGGGTCGGCCGGCTGCTCCGAGACGTCCTCCACCAGGATCACCTCGGACCCCAGGGCGCGGAACGAGGCCGCCTGCGCGGCCGAGGTGATGACCTTCCGGGTCCCGGTGAGTTCGAGGCAGTAGCGTCGCTCCGCCTCGGTCAGCCCGGCGTTGAGGCCAACTTCGGCGGCGCCGGCCAACCGCAGCGCGTTGGTGGCCCAGACGGCGGGAATGGAGTTCGGCAGCGACAGCCCCACGCATTGGCCGGGGCTGACGCCGGCGGCGCGGAGGTCTAGCGCCAGCCGCGCCGACTTTCCGGCCAGCGCGGCCAGGCCGATCGCCCGGGTGCCGTCATGGACCGCCTCGGCATCGCCGAACTCGGCCACCGTGGCGGCAAGGTCGCTGCCCCACGGAATGACCTCCAGCGTCACCCTTCGCCCACCACCGGGTTGCGCAGCACGCCCACCGCCGAGATCTCGACCTCGACCGTGTCCCCCGGCTTCATCCACAGCGGCGGCTTGCGATAGGCGCCGACCCCGCCGGTGGTGCCGGTCACGATCACGTCGCCTGCTTCGAGCTGGGTAAAGGTGGTGATGTATTCGATCAGGGTCGGGATATCGAAGCAGAGGTCATCGATCGTGGCGTGCTGCACCTCCTCTCCGTTCAGCCGGGTGATGAGATGCGATTTGGTGATGTCGCCCGCCTCCTCGGCGGTGACCATCCACGGACCGAAGGCGCCGGAATGATAGAAGTTCTTGCCGGGGGTGAACTGCGCGGAGTGACGCTGGAACTCCCGCACCGAGCCTTCATTATAACAGGCGTAGCCGGCGATCACCTTGCCCACGTCGGCCTTGGCGACATGGCGGCAGCTTGTGCCGATCACCACGGCGAGCTCGCCTTCGTAGTCGAAGGTCTCGGAGGCGTTGGGGCGCACCATCGGCTCACCGTGGCCGACCTGGGAATTGGCGAAGCGGGCGAAGATGATCGGCTTCGGCGGCGGTTCCCGCCCGCCTTCCTTGATATGCGTCATGTAGTTGAGGCCGACGCAGATGATCTTGTCCGGGTCGGGCACCACCGGCAGGTGGCGGATCTCGGACAGGCGGTAGTCCGGATGGGCGGCGGCGCGCTCGGCGAGCGACGTCATCGCCCATAGCGCGTGTTTCAGACCGGGCGCCAGATGGCCGCAGTCGATCACGCCCTCGTTCTTGACGATGCCCCAGCTCGGCGAGCCGTCGGGGCGGCGGAAGCTCATCAGTTTCATGGCGGGTCTCCTCTCCAGGCAGGGCTATCCGTAAGCCCGGAGCGGAGACCGGTCCAGTGCGCCGGCTCAGCTGCTGCCCAGCAGCGGCAACATGCTGCGCTGGCCGACCCCGAACCCGCCGGCCGCGGTCGCCAGCGTGCCCACATCCGACCCGCTGAGACGTAACTCGGCATCCCGTCCGCAATCGGACCGTGCGCTGGTCGGGCCGGCCCCGGCCCAGTGCACCAAGTAGCCGTCCCGCCGCCCCGGTTCCACCGCCTCCACGATCAGGCTTCCGCCGGCAGCGCGCAGCTGCGCCGAATTCAGGACACAGAGGGTCCCGGAGTCGGCCCGCCGCACTGGGAACCGCACCAGCGGCGCCAGCACCGGGCGGGCGCCGGTGAAGCTGACGATCGAACCCACCGGCGGCCCCCAGTTGTTGGCGGCGATCGCCATCCGTACCAGGGTCACCATTGCGACCCCGAGCGCCAGCACCAGGCCGAAAGCCCAGAGCGGGGTTGCTGAGGTGTTCGGTCCGTGTCTCGTCTGCATGGTCGGTCCATCTCGCGCGGGCCCGCGCCCGCCTCGGCGCGGGGGCAATGCGGGTGAAGGGGCTAAGAAACTCTTACCGGACCGGTCGAACGACCGAGCCGGAACGATCGCCTGCGACCGCGGAGAGGAACTCAGTAACCTCCACCCGGGTCGGCAGCGACGGCTGCGCTCCTGGACGGGAGACAGATAGGGCGGCGGCGGCGGCGGCGAAACCCAGCGCTTCGTCAATCCTGCTTCCCGCCGCCAGCATTGCCGCGAGCGCGCCGAGGAAGGCATCGCCGGCCCCGGTGGTGTCCACCGCGTGGACCGGCACCGGGGCGATGCGCCGTGACCCGGCGGCGTCGGCATAGACCGCACCGGCCGCGCCGAGGGTCACCAGCGCTGCCCGGGCGCCGCGCGCGCGCAGCGCCGCCGCCGCCGCCTCCGGGTCCGTCACCGGTGCGCCCAGCAGCGCAGCCGCCTCGGTCTCGTTCGGGGCGATCAGGTCGAGCGCGGGCCATAACGCCGCCGGAACTGGGGCGGCGGGCGCCGGGTTGAGCAGCACGAACCAGCCGCGTGCCGCTCCCACCCGCGCCGCGTGCGCAACCACTTCCAGCGGGATTTCATGCTGCAATAGCAGAATGCCCGGCTCCATCGCGGCCAGGGCACGGTCGATCGCGGCCGGCTGCACCGCCGCGTTGGCCCCCGGCGCCACCACGATCTGATTGGCGCCGGCGTCGTCCACCGCGATCAGCGCAATCCCGGACGGGCCGGGCACGCTGGCCAGGTGGGTGAGGTCGATCCCCTCCGCCGCCAGCCCGGCGCGCATCTTGGTGCCGAACTCGTCCGTCCCCACCGCGCCCAGCATCGTCACCCGTGCGCCGGCGCGTGCTGCCGCCACCGCCTGGTTGGCGCCCTTTCCGCCGGGCAGGGTGGCGAAGCCGTGGCCGGACACCGTCTCGCCCTGCGCCGGAAGCCGCGCGCAGCGAACCACTAGGTCCATGTTCAGGCTGCCGATCACCAGCACCGGGCGAGCCGCGACGTACTGGGCCGCCCGACCGTGTTCCGGTCCGCCCGGCGGCTGATCGCTGGATGGTGTCACGGAGACGAGCCTCCCACCAAAAGGGTATGCCCGGTGCCGAGTCTGCTGTTCGGTCTAGGACGCTTGGCCGGCTGCCGCGATCAATACGACATATGCCACAACCCAGGGTGGAAAAACTTTCGGCTCTCATGCGGGAGCGGAGAACGGCGACGGTAGAACGCGGATGGTGATGCATGGTCGGCAATACGCACGTCAAATTCGGACGGGATCGTCGCGGCGTTGTCTCCTTGGTGGCCGCGCTCGCTTCGATCGCCTTGCTGACAGCCAGTGCTGTCGGGATCGAGGTCGCTCACTGGTCGGAAGTCACAGGCGTGCTCCAGCGCGCCGCCGACATGGGCAGCCTTGCCGGCGTGGCCGGCTTGGCAAAGAACGACACCACGGAACAGGCCGCCAACGAGGCGGCAACGATCGCCGAGATTAACGGCGCGGTGGGCACGACCACTCGCAACTGGAACCCAACCACGCTCGTGTTGACCGACAACCAGGTCACGGTGAGCGTCGTCAACGGTATCCGCAATCCGTCCGACCCGGCGATCAAGGTGGCCATCGTTCAGCCGACGCCGATGCTCTTCGGTCGTCTGATCACCAGCAGCACGTCGATCTCGCTGGGCGCCGTCGCGGTCGCGGAGCTTGGACCGCAGCCCTGCATCCTGACCCTGGGCGGCAACGGGATCCGCGCCTCAGGGGGGCCGGTTATCGACCTCAACGGCTGCTCGGCCTACTCGGACAGCAACATCTCTATGACCGGAAGCGTCACCTTCGACACGTCGGCGGCGGACGCTGCGGGCAACATCTCGATCGGCAGCAATGTTTCCGGTACGGGGACCAACCCCGCCATCCAGGCGTCCGGCTTGCCCTCGATCGCCGACCCCTACGCTGGCGACAGCGCCGTGCAGTCGGCCCTTGCCGCCGCCGCCTGTCAGCCCGCCGTCACCCCGCAGGTCAGCAACGGCACGATGACGCTCTACCCCAACACCTGTTACGGCTCGATCTCGGTCAGCGGCAGCGAGGTGCTTGCGTTCAGTCAACCCGGACTCTATCTCATCAACGGCAATCTCAAGGTATCCGGGAACTCCGGAACCACCGTGTCCGGGAGCGGTATCACCATCGCCGCCACCGGATCGGTGTCGATCACAGGAAATTTCAACAACAACGCCGTGACCCTGACCGCCGCGTCGGTGGAAACCGCGCAGAACGGCGCCATCCCCGGAGTGCTGCTGGCCACCGACAGTTCGCTCGGCAGCTCCATCGGCGGCGGGGTGCCGATCCCGTTCACCGGCCTGATCTACATGCCGAATGCGAATGTGTCTTTTGCCGGCACGCCGACCTCCGGCAGCACCGGTTGCGCCAAGCTGATCGCCAATTCGGTCACCATTGTCGGCAATTCCACCCTGGCCACCGCGTGTTCAAGCTATCAACTGTCAACCTTCGGCAACTCGGTCAACACCAATCTGCTGGAACTGGTGCAGTAGCGACATGCCGAGTCAGGGGTCGCGGCGAAACGCGGTCCGCCGCGGCTCCCATTCCCCGGCGCCGACGCGGGCGAACGCCTCCCCCACTGAAAGCGGCGCCAGCGCCGCGGGATAGCTCCCGGTCGTGCGCAGCGCCGCCAGCGCCGCCTCCCCGGCGGCGATGCCCGCCATCAGCAGCAGCGCCGGAATGATCGCCAGCCGGTAGCCCATGACCGCCGCGTCCGGCAGGCTGATCGCCGGCGTCCGCCCGCGATGGACGATGTTGAGCAGGCACGGCCCGGCCACCAGCTTCGGCACCGCGGCGAGTTCCTCCATCGTCTCGGGCGCCTCCACGAAGGCCATGTCGGCGCCGGCCTCCAGCGCCGCGTTGGCGCGTGCCACCGCTTCCTCGAATCCGACCACGGCGCGGGCGTCGGTGCGGGCGATCAGAAGGAAATCCGGGTCCCGCCGAGCCGCTACCGCGGCGCGTAGCTTGGCCAGCCAGTCCTCGCGCGGCACGATCTCCTTGCGGTCCAGATGGCCGCAGCGCTTGGGGAACAGCTGGTCCTCGATATGGATGCCGGCCACCCCGGCGCGCTCGTAGTCGCGAACGGCGCGGAAGCAGTTGAGCTCGTTGCCGTAGCCGGTATCG
>DAHWNE010000309.1 GCA_027340195.1 Acetobacteraceae bacterium
GTCGCCTCCGGCCAGGGGGCGACCCGGCGGCTGCC
The DNA here is from genome assembly GCA_027340195.1 of Acetobacteraceae bacterium. Classification (GTDB taxonomy): domain Bacteria; phylum Pseudomonadota; class Alphaproteobacteria; order Acetobacterales; family Acetobacteraceae; genus JAJZVS01. The sequence continues at coordinate 36 of DAHWNE010000309.1, forward strand.
CATGTCGATATGGATGCACAACAGCTCGTGCAGCGCCGCCCGCGCCCCGCCGGCGTCGAACATCTCATGGACGAAATGCAGCCGCTTGCGGTCCACCCCCAACAGCCGGCTGCGGATCGAAAACGCCGCCCCCTCCCGCAACTCGCGCTCGTAGAGCGTATGCGTCTCCACCACGAACGAGGACGACCCCGACCGCGCCCGATACGCCGCCCCGATATCCAGCGCGTCGTAGAGCGCATCCGTCGCCAGATCGAACGCCACGATGTAGCAGGCAAGGTTCATGTGCCCGTTGGAGTCGATCCATTCCGGGCGCACCGCGCCTTCGAATATCGGCAATGTCATCGGGGTAGCTTGTTGAACCCGCCCGCCGCGGTCAAGTTGCCCCTCATGCCGTCAGCCGCCACCGCCCTCGCCGCCGCCCCGGACGGGCTCGCCCCGCCCGCGCGGGTGCGCGCCATGACCACCGTCGCCATCGCGGTGGCGATGTCGGTGCTGGACACGGCGATCGCCAACATCGCCCTGCCCGCCATCGCGCGGGAGCTGCACAGCACCCCCGCCGCCTCCATCTGGGTGGTGAACGCCTACCAGCTGGCGGTCACCATTTCGCTGCTCGCCTGCGCCTCGCTCGGCGACATCATCGGCTACAAGCGGGTCTATTGGACCGGCCTCGCGGTGTTCACCGCCGCCTCCGGCGCCTGCGCGCTGTCGCATTCGCTGCCGGTGCTGGTGGCGGCCCGGGTGATCCAGGGCTTCGGCGGCGCCGGCATCATGTCGGTCAACACCGCGCTGGTGCGCTTCATCTATCCGCGCGACCAGCTGGGCCGCGGGGTCGGGTTCAACGCCTTCATCGTCGCCATCTCCTCAGCCACCGGCCCCTCCATCGCCGCGGCGATCCTGTCGGTGGCCAGCTGGCACTGGCTGTTCGCGGTCAACGTGCCGCTCGGCATCATCGCCCTGTGGTACGGGGCGCGCGTGCTGCCGGCCACGCCCCGCTCGGGCCACCGGTTCGACGTGACGGGGGCGGCGCTGAACGCCGCCGCGCTGGGGCTGATGATGCTGGCCGTCGATGCGCTCGGCCGGCAAGGGGAGCGCTGGCTGGGCGCGCTGGGCCTGCTCGCCGCCGCCGGGTTCGGCTACCTGCTGGTGAACCGGGCCCGCGCGATGACCGCGCCGCTGCTGCCGGTCGATCTGTTCCGCCGCCCGGTGTTCGCGCTGTCGGTCGGCACCTCCATCTGCTCCTTCATGGCGCAGACCCTCGCCTATGTCGCGCTGCCGTTCCTGTTCGAGGACGTGGGCCATCGCTCGCAGCTGACCACCGGGCTGCTGATGACGCCCTGGCCGGTGGTGATCGTGTTCGTGGCCCCGATCGCCGGGCGGCTGTCGGACCGCTCGGCGCCGGCGCTGCTGGGGGCGGCCGGGCTCGGGGTGATGACGCTCGGCATGGCCGCGCTGCTGACCCTGCCGCACGGCGCCAGCTTCGCCGACATCGCCTGGCGGATGGCGCTGTGCGGGCTGGGCTTCGGCTTCTTCCAATCCCCCAACAACCGCCTGCTGTTGGGCGCGGCGCCGCCGGAACGCTCCGGCGGGGCCAGCGGGATGCTCTCCACCGCGCGGCTGCTGGGCCAGACCACCGGCAGCGCGCTGGTGGCCCTGAGCTTCGGCCTCGCCGGCACCTCCGGCGCGGGGGTGGCCTGGGGGGTGCGGCTTGCGCTGCTGGTGGGCACCATCGCCTCCGGCATCGCCACCGCGATCAGCCTGCTGCGGCTGGGCCAGATGCGGAGCGCGCGATGAGCGAACGCAAGATCCGGGTGTGGGACCTGCCGGTGCGGCTGTTCCACTGGGCGACGGTGGCGCTGGTGGCGGTGCTCTGGGCCTCGGAACGATGGAACCGGATGGGGCTGCACGTCGCCGCCGGCACCACGCTGCTGGCGCTGGTGCTGTTCCGCGTCCTGTGGGGGCTGGTGGGCAGCGAGACGGCCCGCTTCGCCCGCTTCCTGGCCGGCCCGCGCGCGGCCTGGCGGCATCTGCGCGAGGTCGCCGCCGGCGCGCCGGATCACACGGTCGGCCACAACCAGGCCGGCGGCTGGATGGTGGTGGCGCTGCTGGCGCTGCTGGGCACGGAATGTCTGATCGGGGTGTTCGTCAACAATGACGTGGCCGACGTCGGCCCGTTCACGAACATCGCCCCGGCCTGGGTGATGAACCTCGCCACCGATCTGCATTGGTGGCTGTTCCAGGCGCTGATCGCGGCGGTGGCGCTGCATCTGGCGGCGATCGCGCTCTATGCCGCGCGCGGGCAGAACCTGGTGGGGCCGATGCTGACCGGGCGCAAGCGCCTGCCCGAGGACGTGCCGGCCCCGCGCATGGCCGGTCTCGGGCGCGCGGCGGTGCTGGCGGCGCTGGCGGCGGCGGCGGCGCTGGCGGTGCTGTGGTACGGATGACGGCGCTGGACGCGCGCCCCGGGCGATGATACCGCCCCCCGCAGAGAGGTTCGCACCGCGAACCGAATTCGGGGAGGATCACATGACATTCCGCTGGCGCCGTGTTCCGCTTGCCGCCGCGCTGCTGGGCGCGACGCTCGCCCTCGCGCCCTCGGCGCGGGCCAAGACCATCATCGACGAATGGAACAGCATCAAGGCCCCGCCGGCGCCGGCGCTGCACACCGTGACCGTCGATCCGCGCACCACCGCGCTGCTGGTGCTCGATCTGGTCAAGCCGGTCTGCACCACGCCCTACCGCCCGCGCTGCCTGGCCACCCTGCCCAAGGTGGCGAAGCTGCTGAAGGAAGCCCGCGCCCACCACATGCTGGTGATCTACAGCCTGGTGGTGGTGAACAAGAACACCAAGGCGGTGCTGCCCGCGGTGGCCCCGCTGGGCAACGAGCCGGTGGTGAAAAGCGGCCCCGACAAGTTCCTGCACACGGATCTGGCGCAGATTCTGAAGGCGCATCACATCACCACCATCATCCCGGTGGGCTCGGCCGCGGACGGGGCGGTGATGTACACCGCCAGCCACGCCGCGCTGCTGGGCTACCGGGTGCTGCTGCCGGTGGACGGGATGTCGTCCCATCTGGCCTATACGGAACAATACGTGGCCTGGAACATGAGCCACGCGCCGGTGGTCTCCCCACACGTGACGCTGACCTCGATCGACCGGCTGCGGTTCTGATCGGGCGACGATGCGATCCTCCGCATCGCGCCCCGCCCCCTACCCGCGCCCGGTGGCCACGCTGCCCCGGAACAGAAACGTGAGCGGCACCACCGCCAGCGCCACCACCGCGGTCAGCGCGAACACGTCCGCATAGGCCAGCGTGCTCGCCTGCTGGCCCAGCGCGTGCAGCACCCAGCCCTCGGCCAGCCGCCGCGCCCCGGCCGCGCCGTGCCCCATCGCCTCCAGCCGCGCCACCAACCCCGCCATCAGCCGCGCATACGGGGCATGAACCGGCGCCAGCGGCCCCACCAGCGCCGCCTGCTCGGCCTGCCGGCGCTGCTCCACCAGCGCCACCGTGATGGCGATCCCGCCCGAGCCCGCGATGTTGCGGAACATCGAATACAGCGCCGCCGCATCCGCGTTCAGCCGCCGCGGCAGGGTGGAGTAGGCGAGCGTCGAGTTCGGCACGAACAGAAACGCCAGCGCCACGCTCTGGATGGCGCGAAACGCCGCCAGCGAGGCGGAATCGATCTGCGGCGTCAGCCGATGCGCCCACCAGGACGCGCCGGCCAGCACCACGAAGCCGAACGCCAGCAGATGGCGGGTCTGGAAATTCGGCAGCGCCAGCTTGGCGACGATCGGGATGAACAGGATCATCACCGCCGCCCCCGGCGTCATCAGCCAGCCGGCGTCCAGCGCGGAATAGCCCAGGGTGGTCTGCGCGAAGGCCGGGATCAGCAGGTTGGAAGAATAGAGGATCGCCCCGATCGCCGAGATGGTGATCACCCCCACCCCGAAATTGCGGTCCCCCAGCGCGCGCAGGTCCACCACCGGGCGGTCGGTCAGCAGCAGCCAGGCGGTCGCCCCGGCCAGCCCCACCAAGCCCAGGAACGCCATCAGCCGGATGAAGGGGGAGCCGAACCAGTCCAGATCCTCGCCCCGGTCCAGCATGATCTGCAACGCGCCGAGGCCGAGCGCGATCAGCCCGATCCCGGTGTAGTCGATATCGCGCAGCCGGGCACGGTCGCGCAGCACCCAGGGCGGGTCCTCGACGAAGCGGGCCACCAGCAGGAACGCGGCGATGCCCACCGGCACGTTCATCAGGAACACCCACCGCCAGGAGGCGTTGTCGGTGATGATCCCGCCCAGCACCGGCCCCAGCACCGGGGCCAGGATCACCGCCACCGCGACGATGGAGAACGCCCGCCCGCGCTGCGCCGGCTCGAACGTGTCCAGCACGATCGCCTGCTGGTTCGGTTGCAGCCCGCCGCCGAACAGCCCCTGCAACAGGCGGAACGCCACCAGCTCCGGCAAGCTGGTGGCGATCCCGCACAGGAACGAGCAGATCGTGAACATCGCGATGCAGATCAGGAAATAGCGCTTGCGCCCGATGACCTTGCCGATCCAGCCGGCCACCGGCAGCACCATCCCGTTGGCCACCAGATACGAGGTCAGCACCCAGGTGGCATCGTTGTACGACGAGGACAGGCTGCCCGACACATAGGGCAGGCTGACGTTGACGATGGTGGTATCCAGAATCTCCATGAACGGCGCGAGCGTCGCCACCGCGGTGATGAGCCAGGGGCTCGCGGCCGGCCGCCAGGCGGCGTCATCGGTCATCGCAGCGCGATCGTGGGTTCCACCGAAAGCCCCAGCGGCAGGGCGAACGGCGGCGGGTTGTCGATCGAGATGCGCACCGGCACCCGCTGCACCACCTTCACGTAGTTGCCGGTGGGATTCTCGGCCGGGAAGGCGGAAAACCGGCTGCCCGTCCCTTGCTGGATGCTGAGCACGTGCCCGCGCAGCCGCAGCGCCGGGAAGGCATCGACATGAATGCGTGCCCGCTCGCCGGGCCGCACCCGGGTCAGCACGGTCTCCTTCAAATCGGCGGTCACCCATTCGCGCCGGGTGACCAGCGACAGCAGCGCCTGGCCGGGGGCGACGGTGTTGCCCAGCTGCACGCCGCGGGTGGTGACATAGCCGCTGACCGGGGCGCGCAGCGTGGTCCAGCGCAGATCGAGCGCGGCGGTGGCCAGCCGCGCCCGCGCCAGCGCCACCTGCGCGATGCGGTCGGCCAGCGTCGCCCGCGCCGCCGCGATTTGGTCGGCCACCGTATCGGCGGCGCGCAGGGCGGCGGCGGCGCGCGCCATGGCGGCATCGGCGGCGCGGTGGGCG
>DAHWNE010000341.1 GCA_027340195.1 Acetobacteraceae bacterium
AATAGACCCGCCGCGGGCCGCCCCAGACCCCGATGATGAGGAACATCGGGATCAGCACGCCCTCGAAGAAGATGTAGAACACCACGAAATCCAGCGCGCAGAACATGCCCACCATCATGGTTTCCAGCCCCAGGAAGGCGATCATGTATTCGCGCACGGAACGGGTGATGCTCTCCCAGCTGGCCAGGATGCAGATCGGGGTGAGCAGGGTGGACAGCAGCACGAACAGCACCGAGATGCCGTCCACGCCCATCTTGTAGGAAACCCCGTAATCCGGGAGCCAGGGCAGGGATTCGATGAACTGGAAGCCGGGGTCGGAGGGGTTCCAGTCGAACCACAGCACCAGGCTGACCGCGAAGACGATCAGGCTGGTCCAGAGCGCGATCCAGCGGGCGCTGTTGGCCACCGTCGCCTCGTCGCCGCGGACCATCATGATGACGGCGCAGCCGACCAGCGGCAGCCAGGTGATGAGCGACAGCACAGGAAAACCGGCAGCGTTCATCGCCCTAGCCCCAGATCAGGAAGACGCCGATCAGGGCGACGAGCCCGATCAGCATGGTGAAGGCATAGACGGCGATCGACCCGGTCTGCAGCTTCACCGCCCCGCGCGAGCCGTCCACCGCGATCTCCGCCAGCCCGTTGGGGACGCCGTCGATGATGGTCGCATCGCCCGTCTGCCACAGCAGCTTGCCCAGCGCGAAGGCGGGGCGAACGAACAGCGCGTCATACAGCTCGTCGAAATACCATTTGTTCAGCAGGAACAGGTAGAGCGGACGGAAGCTGGTGGCGAGCCGCACCGGCAGCATCGGGTTCCACCAGTAGAACCAATAGGCCACCGCGATCCCCGCCAGCCCGACCAGCGTGGGCAGCGCATAGGCCCAGCCGGGCAGCTGCTCCATCGCGGTCATGATGTGGTTGCCGGGCGCCAGCACGATGGAATGATGCCAATAGGCGGCGTAGTCCGCGCCGATCAGGTGGGTGTGCAGCAGGAAGCCGGCGCTCAGCGCGCCGAGCGCCAGCACCATCAACGGCCCGGTCATCACCAGCGGGCTTTCATGCACATGCGCCTGCACGTGGTGGTCGGCCCGCGAGGTGCCGTGGAAGGTCATCAGCAGCAGCCGCCAGGAATAGAACGCCGTCATCGCCGCGGCGAGGATCCCCATCACGTAGCCGTAATCGCCGGCGGCGGTGTGCGCCGCCAGCGCCGCCTCCAGGATCGCATCCTTCGAGAAATACCCGGCGAACGGATAGATCCCCGCCAGCGCCAGGCTGCCCGCCCACATGGTGACGTAGGTGATCGGGATCTTCTTCCACAGCCCGCCCATCTTGCGCATGTCCTGCTCGTCCGACATGGCGTGGATGACCGAGCCGGCGCAGAGGAACAGCAGCGCCTTGAAGAAAGCGTGCGTCAGCAGATGGAAGATCGAGGCCGGGTAGGCGGCCACGCCTTCGCCCAGGAACATGTAGCCGAGCTGCGAACAGGTGGAATAGGCGATCACCCGCTTGATGTCGTTCTGCACGCAGCCGATGGTGGCGGCGAAGAAGGCGGTGCTGCCGCCGATGATGGTGATGAAAGTCAGGGTATGCGGCGCGAGGTTCATCAGCGGCGACATGCGCGCCACCAGGAACACGCCCGCCGTGACCATGGTCGCGGCATGGATCAGGGCGGAGACCGGCGTCGGCCCTTCCATCGCGTCCGGCAGCCAGACATGCAGGAACAGCTGCGCGGATTTCCCCATCGCGCCGATGAACAGCAGGGTGCAGATCAGCTCATAGACGCGGATGGTCCCGCCCAGGAGGTGATAGGTCTCCGCCTGGTGCTGGGCGAGATGGGAGAAGATCGTGTGGAACCCGATCGAGCCGAAGGTGAGGAAGGTCAGCGCCACGCCGATGGCGAAGGCCAGATCGCCGATGCGGTTGACGATGAACGCCTTGATCGCGGCGGCGCAGGCGGAGGGTCGGTCGTACCAGTAGCCGATCAGCAGATAGGAACACAGGCCGACGCCTTCCCAGCCGAAGAACAGCTGCAACAGGTTGTTCGCCGTCACCAGCATCAGCATGGCGAAGCTGAACAGGCTGAGATAGGCGAAGAACCGGTAGCGCCGATAGCTGTCATGGGCCATGTAGCCGATGCTGTAGACATGGATCAGCATCGACACGAAGCCGACCATCGCCACCATGGTGGCGGCAAGCGGGTCGTAGCGCAGCGCCCAGTTGACGTGGAAACTGCCGGCACTGATCCAGGTGGCGATCGGCACCACCCCGCTCGCCGCCCCGCCCCATTCCAGCATCACCCAGGCCAGCGGCCCGCACACGGCGGCGATCAGCATCCCGCCGACCGAGGCCGCCATCGCCGCCCGGTCGCCGATGAACCGCCCGCCGAGCCCCGCGATCAGCGCGCCCGCGAGTGGGGCGAACACCGCCAGCGTGTAGATCATCGCCCTCTAGCCTTTCATCAGGTTGACGTCTTCAACCTGGATCGATCCGCGATTGCGGAAATAGACCACCACGATCGCGAGCCCGATCGCCGCCTCGGCCGCGGCCACGGTCAGCACGAACATCGCCATCACCTGTCCGGCGAGATCGCCGAGCGCGCCGGAAAACGCCACCAGATTCAGGTTGACCGCGAGCAGGATCAGCTCGATCGACATCAGGATGACGATCACGTTCTTGCGGTTGAGGAAGATCCCGAACACGCCGAGCACCAGCAGGATCGCCGAGACGACCAGGAAATGACCCACACTGACCGCCATCTCAGTGGCCTCCGCCGTGATGTCCGGCCGTTGCCGGCTCCGCCTCCGGTTCCGCCACCGGCGGACGGCGGATGTCCGCGGCCCCCACCCCGGCGCCGAGCGCGATATCGAGCATCTCCAGCGTCTCGCCCGGGCTGCGCGCGGTCTGCGCGGCGATGCGCTGGTGGCGGGAGGATTTGCGCTCCCGCAGCGTGAGCACGATGGCCCCGATCATGGCGACCAGCAGCACCAGCCCGGCGGCCTGGAACGGCAGCAGATATTTCGTGTAGAGAATCTCGCCCAGCGCCGCGGTGTTGGACAACCCGACCGGGGCCGGGACGAAGCGCACCCCCGCGGCCGCGGGGTGGAACTGCCAGCCGACGATGACGACGCCGAGCTCCACCAGCAACAGCGCGCCCACCGCGATGCCCACCGGCAGATAGCGTTGCAGCCCCGAGCGCAGCTGCTCGAAATCGATATCGAGCATCATCACCACGAACAGGAACAGCACCGCGACCGCGCCGACATAGACGATGACCAGGATGAAGGCCAGGAACTCGGCGCCCGCCATCAGGAACAGCGCCGCGGCGTTGAAGAACGCGCCGATCAGGAACAGCACCGAATGCACCGGATTGCGCGCCGAGACCACCATCGCGGCGCAGAAGATCAGCACCACCGAAAACAGGTAGAAGAAGAACGTGGGGGCCATCGCGTCCGCCTTACCGGTACGGGGCGTCGAGTTCGAGCCGGCGGGCGATCTCCGATTCCCACCGGTCGCCGTTCGCCAGCAGCTTGTCCTTGTTGTACATCAGCTCCTCGCGGGTCTCGGTGGCGAACTCGAAATTCGGCCCCTCGACGATCGCATCCACCGG
>DAHWNE010000359.1 GCA_027340195.1 Acetobacteraceae bacterium
TCCGAAAAGGTGGTGGCGCTGGAGTTCGGCCGCAAGATCGCCGACGGCACGCCCGACGAGGTGCGCCGCGAACCCGAGGTGATCCGCGCCTATCTGGGCGCGACCGAGGCGGAGGCGCAGCATGCCGGCGCTGCTTGAGGCGCGCGGATTGCGCGCCGGCTACGGCCCGCCGGATGTGCTGCACGGCATCGATTTCACGGTGGAGGAGGGCGGGGTCACCGCGCTGCTCGGCGCCAACGGGGCCGGCAAGAGCACCACCTTGCGCGCGCTCTGCGGCATGATCCGCCGCGCCGGGCAGATCACGCTGGGCGGCGCGCGGATCGAGCGGGCGGCCACCGAGGAGATCGTCCGCCGTGGGGTTGGGCATGTGCCGGATGGGCGCGGCACCTTCCTCGAACTGACGGTGGAGGAGAATCTGCGGCTCGGGGCTTACACGCGGCGCGACCGCGCCGGGGTGGCCGCCGACATGGAGCGCATGTTCGGTTATTTCCCGCGCCTCAAGGAACGCTACCGCCAGCAGGCCGGCACGCTGTCGGGGGGCGAGCAGCAGATGCTGGCGATCGCCCGCGCGTTGCTGGTCAAGCCGCGGCTGTTGCTGCTGGACGAGCCGTCGTTCGGTCTCGCGCCGCTGATCGTGCGGGAGATTTTCCACATCCTGCGCCGCATCAACGCCGAGGAGCGAACCTCGATCCTGGTGGTGGAACAGAACGCCTCGCTGGCGCTCGATCTCGCCGACCATGCGTTCCTGCTGGAGACCGGGCGCATTGTCGTCTCCGGCACCGCAAGCGCGATCCGTCAGGACGAGACGGTGCGCCGATCCTACCTGGGCTACTGAGCGGAGACGGCTGATGATCGGATTGCTGCACCAGATCTCGTCCGGCATCGCCTCGGGCGCCATCTACGCCTCGGTGTCGCTGGCGCTGGTGATGATCTACCAGGCCACGCACCACGTGAACTTCGCGCAAGGGGAGATGGCGACCCTGTCCACCTTCGTCGCGCTCACCCTGATCCATGCCGGGGTGCCGTTCTGGGGCGCGTTCGTCATCACCGTGGTGCTGTCGTTCGGGCTCGGGGTGGCGGTGGAGCGGGTGCTGATGCGCCCGGTGATGAACGCGCCGGTGCTGACCTCGGTGGGCGTGTTCATCGGCCTGCTGCTGATCATCAACGCGCTGGACGGTTGGATCTTCGGCTTCACCATCAAGTCCTTTCCCTCGCCGTTCCACTCGGCCCACCCGCTGCTGGGGGGGCTGGTCTCCCCGCACGAGCTTGGCGAGACCGGGCTGACGGTGGTGGTGCTGACGCTGGTCTGGCTGTTCTTCCGCTTCACCCCGCTGGGGCTGGCGATGCGCGCGGCGGCGCATAACCCGAGTTCGGCGCGGCTTTGCGGCATCAACGTTTCGCGGATGCTGGGCCTGGGCTGGGGGCTGGCGGCGGCGATCGGCGCCGCGGCCGGGATCATGGTGGCCCCTGTGGTCTTCCTGGATCCGAACATGATGTCGGGGATCCTGCTCTACGCCTTCGCCGGGGCGCTGCTGGGCGGGATCGACAGCCCGCTCGGCGCGGTCATCGGTGGGTTCGTGGTCGGCGTGCTCGAGAACATCTTCGGCGCCTATATCGTCGGCACCGAACTCAAGCTGACGGTCGCCCTGATTATCATCGTCGCCGTGCTGCTGGTGAAGCCCGCCGGGCTGCTCGGCCGCGCGGTGCAGGTCAGGGTGTAGCGCGATGACCGGCAACCGATCCGCCCTCGGCGGCGCCCTGGTCGTGTTCGCGGTGCTGCTGGCGCTGGCGTTCGTGTCGGATTCGTATCACCTGTTCCAGCTCACCATGCTGGTGGTGTACGCGGTGGCGGTGCTGGGGATGGTGGTGCTGACCGGCTACAATGGGCAAATCTCGCTCGGCCAGGGCGCGTTCTTCGCCATCGGGTCGTACGCGACCGCGATTTTGATGGCGAACTACAACTGGCCGTACTGGGCGACCCTGCCGGTGGCGGCGGCGGCCTCGGCGTTGGTCGGATTTCTCATCGGGTTTCCCGCGCTTCGGCTGGGCGGCCTCTACCTGGCGCTGACCACCTTCGCGCTGGCGGTCGCGGTGCCGCAGGTGCTGAAGGTCGATGCGCTGTCGGGCCTGACCGGCGGCGTGCAGGGCCTGACCATGGACAAGGCGGAGCCGCCGTTCCACCTGCCGCTGACCGGCGATCAGTGGATCTATCTGTTCACCCTGGGGGTCGGTGGGCTGATGTTCCTGCTGGCCTGGAACCTCACTCGGGGGCGGATCGGCCGAGCGATGATGGCGGTGCGGGAGCAATCCACGGCCGCCGAGGCGATGGGGGTCAGCCTCGCCGGGATCAAGACCCGTACCTTCGCGGTCTCGGCGATGCTGACCGGAGTGGCCGGCGCGCTGAGCTCCATCGCGGTGCAGTTCGTCGCCCCGGACAGTTTCAACTTCTTCCTCTCCATCACCCTGTTCGTCGGGCTGGTGGTGGGTGGGGTGGACTCCATCCCCGGCGCGCTGTTCGGCGGCGCCTTCATCGAGTTCGTGCCCAATATCGCCAACGACATCTCGAAGGCGGCGCCGGGGGTGGTCTATGGGGCGATCCTGATCGGGTTCATGTTCCTGATGCCGCGCGGGGTGGGCGGGCTCCTGGCGCGCGCGCTGCGCCGGGGGCGCAAGCTGGCGGCGCCGGCCGAGTAGCCCGCCGCCTCCCATGCTAAAGCGCCGCCCATGAAGCGATTCTGGGATACCGTGACGATCGTCCCCGACCCGGCCGGCCACGCCATCTTGCTGGACGGCAGGCCGATGCGCCTGCCGGGCGGGGCGGTGTTGGGCGTCGGCCCGGCCCGGCTGGCCGCCGCCATCGCCGCCGAGTGGCAACAGGCCGGCGGGGCGAAAGGCGGCGAGATGTCGTTCGCCGACACGCCGCTGACCCGGATCGCCGGCACCGCGCAGGAGCGCATCGCGCCCGACCCCACGCCTACCATCCTCGCCCTGGCCCGCTACGGCGAGACCGACCTGCTCTGCCACCGCGCCGAGGCGCCCGAGACACTGGTGCGCCGCCAGCACGAGGGGTGGCAGCCGTGGCTGGACTGGGCGGCGCGGCAGCTGGATGCGCCGCTTCGGGTCGGCGTGGGAATCGTCGCGCTGGACCAGCCGCCCGACAGCCTGGCCGCGCTGCGCCGGGCGGTGGCGGCGCTGGACCCGCTGGGGCTCGCGGCGCTGGGCGTCGCGGTGCCGGCGCTGGGCAGCCTGGTGCTGGGCCTCGCCCTTGCCGCCGGGGCGCTGGACGCGGCCACGGCGCATCGGCTGGGCGCGCTCGATGCGCTGTACCAGGCGGAGATCTGGGGCGAGGACGCCGAGGCGGTGGCCAGCCGCGCGGCGGTGCAAGCCGATATCGCGCTGGCCGAGCGGGTGCTGGCGCTGCGGGAGTGAGCCCGCTCAGGCGGCGTCCGGGTCCGGGCAATCCTCCAGCGCCACCGCGGCGGCATTCACCAGGACCTTGCCGGCGTGGCGGAAATTGACCGTCACTCGCGCGCCGACCACCGATTGCACCTGGCCCGGCCCCCAGTCCGGCCGGTCCGGATGGCAGACCCAGGCGCCGGGTTCCAGCATGGCGTGGGGCAGGGTGGGCATCGCGCGCGCTCCTCGGGCGGTGCGGGCTTGTTCGGTGCGACGCCGGGCCATAAGGTGGCGCACGGATTCGTCATCGTCGAGGGAGATTGTGGATGTTCGTTGCCCGATTGTCACGCCGGCTAGTCGGCGCGGGGCTGGCGCTGGCCGCCATGGTCGCCTCGGGACCGGCGTTCGCCAAACTGCCGGCGGCGGTGGCGGCGAAGCTCGACCACCGGCTGGCGGCGGTGATGGCCCCGCCGCGCTTCTCCGGCGCCGGCGGGCCGATCAACCCGGCTCCGCTCAAGGGCAAGCTGATCTTCACCATTCCGCTCTCCACCGCGATTCCGTTCTGCGCGGTGGTGGACCACCAGCTCAGCGCGGACGCGAAGCGCCTCGGGCTGCGCAGCGAGATCTGGCAGAATAGCGCGCAGCTGGCGCAATGGGCGCAGGGATTCACCGCCGCCGGCCAGCACAAGGCCGCGCTGGTGAACGTGTTCTGCGGCCTCGATCCGAACGCGGTCGCCCCGCAGGTGCGCGCCGCGCTCGCCGCGCATATCCCGGTGGTGGCCGCGCATAGCTACGCGCAGGGCCAGCCGCAGTTCCCCGGCCTGTCGGGGGTGGTGTACGGCGCCTATATCCCGGCCGCTCGGCTGGAGGCCGACTGGGTGATCCGCCAGACCCAGGGGGAGGCCGACGCGCTGGTGATCACCGCCCCCGGGGTGGCCAACAGCCCGTTCATCCAGAAGGCGATCGCCGGGCAGTTCCATAAATATTGCCCCGCCTGCAAGGTCCGCTTCCTGGGCGTGAACCCGCCCGACTGGGCCACCAAGATCGGCCCGCAGGTGCAGAGCGCGATCCTGGCCGACCCGAAGCTGAACTACATCATCCCGATCTATGACGGCATGGTGCAGTTCGTGATGCCGCCGATCATTTCCACCGGCGCCGGCGGGCGGGTGAAAATCGCCTCCTTCAACGCCACGCCGGCGGTGCTGGACATGATGCGCACCGGCAACGTGGTCACCTTCGACGTGGGCGAGGACCCGATCTGGCTGGCCGGCGCGATCCTGGACCAGGACATGCGGGTGCTGCTGCACAAGCCGCTGGTCCCGGACGACATGGCCGGGTTGCGCGCGTTCACCAAGGCCAACGTGACCGCGGCCGGGGTGCCGGCGAAATTCGCCACCGGCTACGGCAACGCCGCCGAGGTGGCCTACGCCAAGCTGTGGGGTCTGCACTGACCGCCCCGCTGCTGCGGCTGGCCCATCTGTCGAAACGGTTCGGCGCCACCCAGGCGCTCGATAATGTCTCGCTGGAGGTCGCCGCCGGGGAGGTGCATGGGCTGCTGGGCCACAACGGATCGGGCAAATCCACCCTGATCCGCATCCTGGCCGGCTACCATGCCCCGGACCCCGGGGGTGAGATGGTGCTGCGCGGCAGCCCTGTCGCGCTGCCGCTGCGCCCCGGACAGTTCCGCTCGCTGGGCATGGCCTTCGTCCATCAGGACCCGGCTCTGCTGCCGGCGCTGACGGTGACGGAGAATCTCCGCATCGGGGCACTGGCGCCGCGGGCCGCGCTCCGGCGCATCGACTGGGCGGCGGAACGGGCCGGGGTGGCAGCGTTGCTGGACGAATTCGCCGTCGCCTGCTCCCCCGACGACCGGGTGGAACGGCTGCGCCCGTGGCAACGCCCGCTGCTGGCCATCCTGCGCGCGGTCGATGAGATCCGCCGGCTGCCGCGGGCCGAGGCCGGGCTGCTGGTGCTGGACGAACCCACCGCCGGCATCGGCGACGCCGGGGTGGAGCGCCTGTTCGGCGTGATCCGCCGGGTCACCGGAGCCGGGTTCGGCGTGCTGTTCGTCTCCCACGACCTCGACGAGGTGATGACCATCACCGACCGGGTCACCGTGCTGCGGGACGGACGGGTCGCCGGCGCCGGGGCCACCGCGAGCCTGGACCGCGAGCGGCTGGTGGACATGATCGTCGGCCACGCGCTCGCCCGCCCGGCGCGGAGCATCGCCCCGGCCGGCGCGCCGCTCGCGGACGCACGCGACATCGCGGGGCCCGGGGTGCGGGGCGTGT
>DAHWNE010000376.1 GCA_027340195.1 Acetobacteraceae bacterium
GCAGCAGCGGCGCATAGACGATGTAGCTGTGGCCCACCACCCAGCCGACATCGGAGGCGGTCCAGAACACCTCCCCCGCGTCCAGCCCGTAGATCATCCGCATGGAGTTCCACAGCGCGACCGCGTGACCGCCGTTGTCGCGGACGATGCCCTTCGGCTTACCGGTAGTCCCGGAGGTGTAGAGGATATAAAGCGGATCGGTGGCGGCGACCGAGACCGGAGGGTGGGGCGCGGCGGCGGCCTCGGCGGCGCGGAAATCATGGTCCCGGCCCGGGGTCAGCGGCGCCTCCAGCGCCGGCCGTTGCAGGATCAGGCAGGCGTCCGGCCGGTGCGGCGACAGCGCCAGGGCCGCATCCAGCAGCGGCTTGTAGGCAACCACCCGCCCCGGCTCGAGCCCGCAGGAGGCCGAGACGATCACCCTGGGCTTCGCATCGGCGATGCGGGCGGCGAGCTCGGCGGCGGCGAACCCGCCGAACACCACCGAGTGCACCGCGCCGAGCCGGGCTGAGGCCAACATGGCGATCGCGGCTTCCGGCACCATCGGCATGTAGAGCACCACCCGGTCGCCCGCGCGCACGCCGAGCGCGGCCAGCGCGCCGGCGACCTTCGCCACCCGGTCGCGGAGCGCGCGGTAGGTGAAGGTTTCGACCCGGTCTTCCATCGCGCTGTCCCAGATCAGCGCCGGCTGGTCGCCGCGTCCGGCCTCGATATGGCGGTCGAGGCAGTTGTAGGCGGTGTTGAGACGCGCGCCGGGGAACCAGCGACCGAAGGGGCCCCGCGCCGGGTCGAACACGCGGTCCCAGCGCCGGTCCCAGGTGATGCCGGCGGCGGCGTCCTCCCACCAGGCTTCGGGGGCTGACTGCCAAGCGGCGTAGGCGGCCTGGTAGGTCTGGGGCGGCTGGTTCATTGACGTTCACTCCCGGCACGACGGCGCAGCATCGCGCCCGCCGCCGGCCGAGGCAATCGCCCGTTTCAGCCGAGTTCGCTGCCGGCCAACCGTTCCACCAGCCGCGCCATTTCGGTGTGATCGGCGCCGGGCCCGAACATCGCCAGCGCCGCGCCGATCAACTCGCGGACCAGCGCCGAGACCGGCGCCGGCGTCGCGGTCTCCCGCGCCACCTGCATGGCGATCGAGACGTCCTTGTCCAGCAGCCCCATGGTGAACCCGGCATCGAAGCTGCGCGACAGCACGAACTGGCGGAACTTCTTCTGGGTGGAGTTGTTCATCCCCGTCGCCGCGTTCAGCACATCGACCATGGTGCCGGGGTCCAACCCGAAGCGCTGGCCGATCAGCAGCGCCTCGATGCCGATCAGGAAACCGCCGGTCGAGACCAGATTGTTCAGCGCCTTCATCGCCTGCCCGGCGCCGACATCGCCGCAGCGCAGCACCTGGCTGCCCATCGCGCCCAGCACCGGCATCGCCCGCTCGATCGCCGCCGGATCGCCGCCGGCCATGATGGCGAGCTGGCCGGTCTTCGCCCGCGGCACCCCGCTCGAGACCGGGGCGTCGATCAGCACCCCGCCGAGCTCGGCGACCCGACGCGCCAGCAGCTGCGTCACGCTGGGCACGCCGGAGGTCATATCGATGAGCAACGTGCCCGGCTTCATGCCGGAGAGCAGGTTGTCGTCCCCTTCCTCCAGCACCGTGCGCAGGATCGCGCTGGTGGGCAGGATGGTCACGATCACGTCCGACCCGGCGGCGAGCTGGCGCAGGCTGTCGGGCGCGCTGCCGCCGATCTGCTGGACGAAGTTCTGCGCCACCTCGCGGCGGGAATCGTTGATGAGCAGGGGGAAGCCGGCGCGCGCCAGGCAGGCGGCCATCGGCCAGCCCATGTTGCCGACGCCGATGAAGCCGACGGTCGGTTTCGCCTCCGCGGTCATTTCGAGTCCACTTCCTTGAACACCTCGGTGGCGATCTTGAACGCTTCCAGCGAGGCCGGGATGCCGCAATAGACGCCGGTCTGGAGCAGGATCTCCTTGATCTCGTCACGGCTGACGCCGTTGGTCAGCGCCGCGCGCAGATGCAGCCGCAGCTCGGCGCCGCGGTTGAGAGCCACCAGCATGGCGATGTTGACGATGGAACGGGTCTTTCGCGGCAGGCCGGGGCGGGTCCAGATGGTGCCCCAGGCGACTTCGGTGGTCAGCTGCTGGAAGGCGGCATTGAAATCATCGGCGCGCGCCAGCGATGCGTCCACATAGTCGGCGCCGAGGACTTCGCGCCGCACGGCAAGGCCCTTGCGGAACAGGTCGGATTGATATTCGGGACGCTCGGCCATGATTCCCCCCTTGGGTTGCGGCGGGGGCGGACCGTAGAGATTGCCAGCCGGGCCGGCAAGCTGGTTGACTGCCCGCCAGTCACCGGGAAGGAGGAACAGGATGTCCCCGAGCTACGAGATTCTCGCGCTGCGCTACGGCATTTTCGACGGCCGCCGGCAGTTCCAGAACTACATCATGCCGGACGATCACGCCGCCGACGATCCGCTGGATTTCCTGGTGTTCGCCATCCGCGGCGAGGGCCGTACCATCGTCATGGACACGGGCTTCAACCCGGAGTCGGCCAAGCGGCGCGGACGCAGCCTGATCTGCACCCCCGATCAGGCGCTGCGCAACGCCGGCATCGACCCCGCCGGCGTGCGCGACGTGGTGCTGACCCATATGCACTGGGATCACGCCGGCGGGATGCATTATTTCCCCGCCGCCACCTTCCATATCCAGGCCGAGGAGATGGGCTATTGCACCGGCCCCTGCATGTGCCAGCCGTTCCTGCGCCGCCCGTTCGACGTGGACGACGTCCAGAGCGCGGTGCGCGCCCTCTATGCCGACCGGATGAGACTGCACCAGGGCACCGCCGAGATCGCGCCCGGGATCACGCTGCATCTGATCGGCGGGCATTCGGGGGGGATCCAGTCGATCCGGGTACCGACCGCGCGCGGGCATGTGGTGCTGGCCGGGGATGCGGTGCATCTCTGGGGCAATATCCGGCGGCGCAACCCGTTTCCGGTGGTGGTTGACGTGGCGCGGATGCTGCGCGGGTTCGAGATCCTGGAGGGGCTGGCGGACGGGCCGGACCATCTGATCCCCGGGCATGATCCGCTGATCCTGAAGCGGTTCCCGAAATTGGGGGACAATCCCGAGATCGTGCAGCTGCACCTGCCGCCGCTGGGGCAATAAGACCCCATGGGAACGTAACGATACCGTCCGTCAGGCATCCGGCGGACGGCTCGCGCTCACTCGCAGGGGCAGCCCGAGGTCGGCGCCGGGTCGGCACGGACCATGTGGTGGTCGATCCATTCGGCCACCAGACGCCTCGCCTCGGTTTCCGGGGCTTCGGGGTGGTGGATGCGATAGAGGGTGGTGCAGGCCTGGAACGCCGCCATGTCGGCGGTGCCGTGCTGGCGGAGTTCGCGATAGGCGGTGATGACGGCGCGTTCGCAACGGCGGGCGATGCGGCTGGTGTCGGCGACCACGGGCGAACTCCGGTTGCGAGCAATTCTCAATTGGCGGGAAAGCTTAGGCCCGGCCGTCAATGGCGGCAAGCAGCACCCGCTATCCGTCCGCGCGCGGCACCCAGGGAATGCGGGCGAAGCCGATCCCGTCGGCCTCCAGCGCCTCGGCCTGCTCCGGCGTGGTCTCGCCGTAGATGCCGCGCGGCGGGGCGTCGCCGTTATGGATGCGGCGGGCTTCCTCGGCGAAGGCGGGGCCGACATAGTCGCAATGCCTCTCCACCTCCGCGCGCATCCGTTGCAGGGCGGCGCGCAGCCGGTCCGGCATCCGGGCGGCGACCTCGGCCGGCGACGGCGCGGGGGACGGTGCGGGGGCAGGGGGGGCATCCGGCCGGGCGGCGGCCGGCTCCGGCGGGGCTTTGGCGCCGCGGGGCAGCGCCGGGGCCATCAGCGCCCGGCTGACCTTGGTGTCGGCGCATTCCGGGCATTGGATCAGCGCGCGCGCCGCCTGACGCTCGAAGGCGGCGCTGTCCTTGAACCAGCCGTCGAACTCGTGATCCCGCTGGCAGCGTAGTTGGTAGTGAATCATGGGTGGTCTCTCCGGCGCCGTTCTGGCACTCCCGGGGCGGGAGTGCCAAGCCCCTATCCCGCCAGCAGCTTGTCGAGGCCCCCCGCCCGGTCCAGCGCCAGCAGATCATCGCAGCCGCCGATATGCCGCCCGCCGATGAAAATCTGCGGCACGGTGGTCCGCCCGCCGGACCGGCGCGTGGCCTCGGCGCGCTCCGGCGTGCCGTGCGGGGCGCTGATCTCGCGCGGATTCGCTCCTTTCTCGTGCAGCAGCCCCAGCGCGCGGGCGCAATAGGGGCACCAGGGCTGGGTGTAGATCTCGACCTCGGTCATGGGGTCACTCCTTCGCGCGTAACATTGTTGTCTTCCGTCGCCGCCGCAAGCCCGTCCGGCGGCA
>DAHWNE010000377.1 GCA_027340195.1 Acetobacteraceae bacterium
GCTTCCAATGTGCGGCGTCCTTCGGCGGGGAGGGTGGAGGTCCGGGCGGGAATCGAACCCACATTCGCGGATTTGCAGTCCGCTGCATCACCACTCTGCCACCGGACCGGGGGGGCGGGCGGTATATCGGTCCGCGCCCCCGGTAAGGTCAAGCGCCGGACCGGCGGGGCGCGGCTTCCGGATGGCTGCGGTGTTCCGGCGGGCTTGCCCGTCCGCGCGGGACCGGGCAACGTGGCTCTGGCCTTCACCATATCCTAACCTCGGCTTGGGATGACACCCTCATCGGCGTCCGGCGCCACGTAGCCAAGGATCGACAGCTTCATGGCCGTGTTTGCGGTGATCGCCCCGGAACCCGACCCGCGGCTCGAGGAAGCGGTGACGAGGGAATTCGAGGGCAGATATTTCAGGATCGCGCCCACGCAGTTTCTGCTGTCGTCCCCGCGCGCGACCACCAGTCAGGTCGCGGACAGGCTCGGCGCATCCGCCGGCAAGGTCGGGCGCGTTCTCATCCTGCGCCTCGGCAACTTCACCGGTTGGCACAGCAGCGATCTCTGGGAGTGGATCGCGGCGCAGAATGTCGCGCCGAGCTCGCCGACGGAGCCGGGGGACGAGACCGATGAGTAGGCCGCCCCAGCCGTCCCACGATGGCAGCGGACCGCCGCCCGGCACCTTGGCGGGGCCGCCGCCCCGCGACCTCTACGCCACCTCCGACATCCGGTTCGTCCTGGTGGAGATCGGCAAACTCGGGGCGCAGGTCGAGAGGTTGATCCACGACACGGCCAGGCATGGCGACAAGATCGACCAGGTGCGGCACCAGATCTCGTTCGTGAAGGGCGCGCTCTGGGTCGTCGGCGGCCTGATCGTGATGTTCGGCGGGGTCGTGATCTGGTATTTGAAAGCCAGGATCGGCGCATAGGCGGCCACCGCCCGTCGCGCGCCCGCCCCGGCCCTTGAACCCGCCGCGCCGGCCAGCGCACACTGCCGGCGGAGGGACCCGCATGACCGAGACGATCCGCATCGATCGCCATGACCTCTGGTGGCGGATCACGCTCGATCGGCCGGACAAGCTCAACGCGGTGACCCCGGAGATGCTGACCGGCCTGCTCGCCGCGCTCGATGCCGCCGCCGCCGCGCCGGAGTGCCGGGCGCTGCTGCTGACCGGCGCCGGGCGCGGTTTCTGCGCCGGGCAGGAGCTCGGCCCGGCGGTGATGCCGGGTCCCGACGGCCCGCCGGACCTCGAAGCCCTCGCCGGCGGCTTCCATCACCGCGTGGTCGCCCGGCTGCGCGCCCTGCCGATCCCGGTGGTGGCCGCGGTCAACGGGGTCGCCGCCGGCGCCGGGGCCAGCTTCGCCCTGGCGGCCGATATCGTGCTGGCCGCCCGCTCGGCGACGTTCGTGATCGCTTTCGCCCGCATCGGCCTGGTGCCCGATTCCGGGGCCAGCTTCTTCCTGCCGCGGCTGGTGGGCGAGGCCCGCGCCCGCGCCATGGCCCTGCTCGCCGAGCCGGTGCGCGCCGAACAGGCCGAGGCCTGGGGCCTGATCTGGCGCGCGGTGGACGATGCCGCGCTGGCCGGGGAAGCCGCCGCGCTGTGCGACCGCCTCGCCGCCGGCCCGGCCGGCGCCTACGCGCTGACCAAGCAGGCCTTCGCCGCATCCGCCGGCAACGACCGGCCGGCCCAGCTCGCGCTCGAGGCCCGGTTGCAGGGGGAGGCGGGCCGCGGCGCCGAATACGCCGAGGGGGTGCTTGCCTTCCTGGACAAGCGTCCGCCCCGCTTTCCCCCTCGCCGCGCATGACCGGCGATCCGGACGCGCTGGCCCGGGCCTGCGCCGAGGCCATGGCGGCGGGGGACCGCGCCAGCGCCGGCCTCGGCATGGTGCTGGAGAGCGTCGGCCCCGGCCGGGCGGTGATGCGCATGACGGTGACCGAGGCGATGGTGAACGGCCACGGCATCTGCCATGGCGGCTTCATCTTCACCCTGGCCGATTCCGCCTTCGCCTATGCCTGCAATTCCCATGGCGCGCGGGCGGTGGCGCAACACGGCGCCATCACCTTCCTGCGCCCGGCGCGGCGCGGCGAGACCCTGCGCGCCGAGGCGGTGGAGCGCGCCGTCGCCGGCCGCTCGGGCCTCACCGACGTGCGGGTGACCGGCGCCGGGGGCGAGGTGGTGGCCGAGCTGCGCGGGCAGTCCCGCCTGACCGGCGGGCATTTCTTCAACCCGGAGGAGGGATGAATGGCATCGGCCGGCCTGCACGCGATCGAGACCGCGAGCCGCGACGAGCTCACCGCGCTGCAAGCGGCGCGCCTCGCCGCCACCATCCGCCACGCCTATGCGAACGTGCCGCATTACCGCGCCGCCTTCGATGCCGCGGGCGTGGCGCCGGAGGATTTCCGCGACCTCGCCGACCTGGCGCGGTTTCCGTTCACCACCAAGCAGGACCTGCGCGCCAACTACCCGTTCGGGATGTTCGCCCGGCCGCGGGCCGAGCTCGCGCGCATCCACGCCTCCTCCGGCACCACCGGCCAGCCGACGGTGGTGGGCTATACCGCGCGCGACCTGGATGTCTGGGCCGATCTGGTGGCCCGCTCGCTGTTCGCCGCCGGGGCGCGGGCGGGGATGCTGGTGCACAACGCCTATGGCTACGGGCTGTTCACCGGCGGGCTCGGGTTGCATGACGGCGCGACCCGGCTGGGCTGCACGGTGGTGCCGGTCTCCGGCGGCATGACCGAGCGCCAGGTGCGGCTGATCGCCGATTTCCGCCCCGACGTGATCTCGGTCACGCCGAGCTACGCGCTGGCGATCCTGGACGAGTTCCGCCGCCAGGGGCTGGACCCCGCCGCCTGCTCGCTGCGCTTCGGCGTGTTCGGCGCCGAGTCCTGGACCGATGCGATGCGCCGCGAGATCGAGGCCGGGTTCGGCATGGCGGCGGTGGATATCTATGGCCTGTCGGAGGTGATGGGGCCCGGCGTCGCCTGCGAATGCGTGGAGACCAGGGACGGCCCGACGATCTGGGAGGATCATTTCTACCCCGAGATCATCGACCCGGCGACCGGCGCCGTGCTGGCGGAGGGCGAATTCGGCGAGCTGGTGTTCACCACCCTGACCAAGGAGGGGATGCCGGTCATCCGCTACCGCACCCGCGACCTGACGCGGCTGCTGCCCGGCACGGCGCGGACCATGCGGCGGATGCAGCGGGTCACCGGCCGCTCCGACGACATGCTGGTGGTGCGCGGGGTCAATCTGTTCCCCTCGCAGGTGGAGGAGCATCTGCTGGCCGACCCGGCGCTGACCGGCCATTACCTGATCGTGCTGACCCGCGGCGGGCGGATGGACGAGGTGACGGTGCAGGTGGAACACCGCCCCGAGGTGACCGACGCCGACCGGCTGGAGCAGGCGGCGCGGACGGTGGCGAAACGGATCAAGGACACGGTGGGCCTCACGCTGCGCATCGTGGTGGAGCCGCCGGGGCAGATCGAACGCTCGGCGGGCAAGGCGCGGCGGGTGTGGGACCGCAGGGGGGAAGCATGAGCGAGCAGGCGGCGATCCTCGATTCGATCGAGGCGTTCCTGAAGCGCGAGGTGGTGGGCCAGGTCCACGCGCTGGAGAAATCCGACACCTGGCCGGCGGCGATCGTCGCGCGGATGACCGAGCTCGGGCTGTTCGGCGCCATCATCGCCCCCGAATATGGCGGCCTCGGCCTGCCCTGCGCCACCTATGCCGCGATCGTCGAGCGGATCGCCCGGGTCTGGATGTCGCTGACCGGCATCTTCAACTCCCACCTCATCATGGCCGCCGCGGTGCAACGCCATGGGACCGCGGCGCAGAAGCGCGAGTTCCTGCCCCGCTTCGCCTCCGGCGAGCTGCGCGGCGGGCTGGCGCTGACCGAACCCGATTGCGGCACCGACCTGCAGGCGATCCGCACCACCGCCCGCCGCCAGGGCGATCATTACATCGTCAACGGCACCAAGACCTGGATCAGCAACGGCATCCACGGCCAGTGCTTCGCCCTGCTGGTCAAGACCGACCCCGATGCCAGCCCGCGCCATCGCGGCATGAGCCTGCTGCTGGCCGAGAAGGGGCCCGGGTTCACCGTCAGCCGCAAGCTCGAGAAGCTGGGCTACAAGGGCATCGACAGCGCCGAGCTGGTGTTCCAGGACTACCGTGTGCCGGCCGATCGGCTGATCGGCGGGGTGGAGGGGCTGGGGCTCAAGCACGCGCTTTCGGGGCTGGAACTCGGGCGGATCAACGTCGCCGCGCGCGGGGTGGGGATCGCCCAGGCGGCGCTGGACGAATCGGTGCGCTACGCGCAGCTGCGCAAGACCTTCGGCAAGCCGATCGCCGAGCACCAGGCGATCGCGCTGAAACTGGCCGACATGGCGACCCGCGCCGAGGCCTCGCGGCTGCTGGTGCGCCGGGCGGCCGAGATGTACGACCAGGGCGCGCGCTGCGACATGGAGGCGGGCATGGCCAAGCTGTTCGCCACCGAAACGGCGCTGTTCTGCGCCACCGAGGCGATGCGGGTCCACGGCGGCTACGGCTATTCCACCGAGTTCCCGGTGGAGCGGCTGTATCGCGACGCGCCGCTGCTGGTGATCGGGGAGGGGACCAACGAGCTGCAACGCCTGATCATCGCCCGCCAGCTGGTGGAAAGGAATCCGGCATGAGCCCGCCGCTGGCCGGGCTGCGGGTGATCGCGGTGGAACAATACGGCGCCGGGCCGTTCGGCTCCATGCAGCTGGCCGACATGGGCGCCGAGATCATCAAGATCGAGAACCCGGAGGAGGGCGGCGACGTGAGCCGCCGGGTCGGGCCGCATTTCCTGGGCCCGGGCGACAGCCTGTTCTTCCAGGCGTTCAACCGCAACAAGCGCTCGATGGGGCTCAACCTGCGCCGGCCGGAGGGGCGGGCGGTGCTGGCCGATCTGGTCCGCGGGGCGGATGCGGTGCTGGACAATCTGCGCGGCGATCAGCCGGCCCGGCTCGGCGTCACCTACGACGCGCTGAAGGCGGCCAATCCGCGCCTGGTGTGCGCGCATCTGTCGGCCTATGGGCGGGAGGGGTCGCGGGCGGCCTGGCCGGGCTACGATTATCTGATGCAGGCCGAGGCGGGGTATCTGTCCCTGACCGGGGAGCCGGACGGGCCGCCGGCGCGGTTCGGCTTGTCGATCGTCGATCTGATGGCCGGGGTCTATGCGGCGCTGGCGCTGCTGGCCGGGGTGACGGCGGCGCGGGCGAGCGGGGTGGGGCGGGATGTGGACGTGTCGCTGTTCGACACCGCGCTGGCCAATCTGAACTACTTGGCGGCGTGGTACCTGAACGCCGGCCACGCGCAGGGGCGGGAGCCGCGCGGGGCGCATCCGTCGCTGACCCCGAGCCAGCTCTGCCGCACCCTGGATGGCTGGATCTTCATCATGTGCAACAAGGAGAAGTTCTGGCCGGTGCTGTGCGCGGCGATCGAGCGGCCGGAGCTCGCCGCCGATCCGCGCTTCGTGGATTTCCCGGCGCGGCTGGCCAACCGCGCGGCGCTGACCGAGGCGCTGGACGCGGCGCTGTCGACGCGCACCACCGCGGCGTGGCTGGCGCGCTTCGCGGGCACCGTGCCGGCGGCGCCGGTGCATGACATCGCCGCCGCGCTGGACAGCGATTTCGTCCGCGCCGAGGGCCGGGTGTGGGGGTTCGAGCGGAGCGAGGGGCCGCCGGTCGCGATGGTGGCGCCGGCGTTCCGCTTTCCCGGCGCCGCGCCGCCGCGCGCCGC
>DAHWNE010000378.1 GCA_027340195.1 Acetobacteraceae bacterium
TCAGCAGCGCCGGCGTGCCGGCGACGGCCCCCTCGGCCATGCTGACCGGCAGGGTGACCTGCACCGGCGCGGCGCCGGCGGACACGGCGATGGCGACGAACAGGGAAATGGCGGCAAGGCAGGCCGACAACCGGAACATCAGCGTATGTGCCATATTTATGTCTATGGCGTATAAATAATACAATTAGCCCTGGCAAGAACAGATCGGGTCCCCCCCTTCCCCCACGCCCGATTCCATGCCCCACTCAAGCCGAACCTTGCGGGAGGCCCGGCCATGGAAACCGAGTGGCGCCGTCTGCGCGCCGACGAGCTGCGCGCCCGCGCCAAGCTGGACCCGATCGTCATCCTCCCCGTCGCCGCGCTCGAACAGCACGGCCCGCATCTGCCGGTGGAGGTGGACACGCTGCTGGCCGAGGAGATCACCGCCCGCACCGCCGCCCGGCTGGACGCGCGCGGCGTGCCGGTGCTGACCCTGCCGGTGCTGTGGACCGGGTTGTCCGAGCACCACATGAGCTTCGGCGGCACCATCACCCTCGATCCGCCCGCCTTCGCCGCGGTGGTGGAGGCGGTGGTGCGGTCCGTACTGCGCCACGGCTTCCGCCGCATCGTCCTGCTCAACGCCCATGGCGGCAACGAGACCGCGCTGCGCGCCCTCACCGACGACCTCACCCCGCGGCTCGGCGTGCCGCTGGTGCAGCTGACCTACTGGTATGCCGCAGCGGCCGCGATTGCCGGGATCCTGGACATCCAGTCCGGCCTCAGCCACGCCTGCGAGGCTGAAACCTCGATGATGCTGGCACTCCACCCGGAGCTGGTGGCGACCGACCGCATCCTCGCCCCGCCGCCCGACCATGCGCCCGAACTCCCCGCCGGCGTGTATCGCTGGCGGACCATCGGCGCCCGCTCGGCCAGCGGTGTGATCGGCCACCCGGAGGCCGCCGGCGCGGAGAAAGGCACCCGGCTGCTCGCCGCCATCGCCGAGACGCTGGCCGACAAACTCGCCAACCGCAAACTCTGGTCCCTTCCCTGGCAGGCGGAGCCTTCCCCATGAGCATCTCCCTCACCGTCAACGGCCAAGCCCACACAATGGCGCTGGACCCGACCATGCCGCTGCTCGACGTGCTCAGAAACCACCTCGACCTGAAGGGCAGCCGCTACGGCTGCGGGCTCGAACAATGCGGCGCCTGCATGGTGCTGGTCGATGGCGAGCCGGTCTATGCCTGCGCGCGCGAACTCGGCACCGTCGCCGGGCGGCGGGTGGAAACCGTGGAATCGCTTGACTCCCACCCGATCCGCGCCGCCTTCATCGAGGAGCAGGCCGGGCAGTGCGGCTATTGCCTGTCCGGCATCCAGATCACCGCCAAGGCGCTGCTGGACCGCACCCCGAACCCGGACCGGGCGGAGATCGTGGCGGCGCTGGACAAGCATCTTTGCCGCTGCGGCACCCAATGGCGGATCATCCGCGCGGTGGAACGCGCCGCCGCCGCGCTGACGGAGGGAGCAGGGCGATGAGCACCACCACCTCCCTGCCGCTCTCGTTCACCACCAATCCGAGCCCGGCAAGCTGGGTGCGCTTCGAGGCCGACCGCACCCTCCATCTGGCGGTGGGCAAGGTCGAGATCGGCCAGGGCATCGTCACCGCGCTGGCGCAGATCGCCGCCGAGGAGCTCGACATTCCGCTGGAGCGGATCCGCGTGCTGTCGGGCGATACCGACGCCGCCCCCGACGAGGGGTCCACCACCTCCTCGCTGTCGATCGAGGTCGGCGGGTCCAGCCTGCGGCTGATCGCGGCCGAAGTGCGCGCGCGCATGATCGACCGCCTGGCCCAGCGGCTGAATTGCGCGCCCGCCGAGATCAGCGTGCGCGACGGTGCCTTCCTGCGCGCGGACGGGCCGACCGGGCAGGATTACTGGTCGCTTGCGCCCGAGGTCGACCTGGCCCGCCCCGCCGACGGCACCGCGCCGCCCAAGCCGCGCGCGGCATATAGGCTGGTCGGCACCAGCGTGACGCGGCGCGACCTGCCGGCGAAACTGTCCGGCGCCGCCTTCATCCACGATCTGGTCCGCCCCGACCTACTGCACGCACGCACCCTGCGCCAGCCCGCGCGCGGGGCGCATCTGGCGGCGCTGGACGAGGCCGCGATCCGCCGCGCCGCGGGGGGAGACATCCGCATCCTACGCCTGGGCGATTTCGTCGCCTTCGTGGGCAAGGAGGAGACCGCGGTGCAGCGCGCCGCC
>DAHWNE010000386.1 GCA_027340195.1 Acetobacteraceae bacterium
CCGCCCGGCCGCGCCGGTGCCCCGCCGCGCCGAGGGCGGCATCGGTGAAGCCCTGCTCGCGCAGCCCCTCGGCCAGCGCCGGGCCGATCACGCGATCGGCGGCGGCCAGCGCCCGCGCGCGGGCGTAAAGGTCGGGTGCGACCGGTCCGAACCCGGCCGGCGCCCAGGAGCCGACGCGCGCCGGGCCGCGTAGCAGCAGCGGCATGTCCACCCCCACCGCCATCGCCTGGCCGGCCACCCCGCCGGCGGGCAACTCCGCCGCCACCCGGTTGAGCCAGCCGCTGTCCAGCCGGTCCGGGGCGCCGGATTCCAGATCGTCCTGGGCCTCGAAATGGCTGCGTACCCGCCAGGGGCCGGCCACCGCGTGGACCGGCAGCAATTCTCCGGCGCGGTACATCGCCAGCATGTGCGGCATCGCCGGGTGCAGGCCGAAGAAGCCGCCCAGATCGCCCATCCCGCCCGGCGTGCCGGGCGCGGGCGGGATCAGCCGCGCCCGCAACGCGACCAGGCCCGGGTCGCCATAGGGGACGACGGCCGACATCCCGTCCATCGCCCCGCGCTGGATCACCACCACCAGCCGCCGCTCGCCGCGGCCGCCGGCCATCGCCAGCGTCGAGCCGGGGGCCGCGGCGCTGACGCCGAGGCCGAGCAAGGTTGCGCGTCGTGTCAGCATGGGGATCACCGCCGCTGGAACTCGGGAGAGGAAAGCAGCAGGGCCAGCGCGTCCCGCCGCGACCCGGCGCGGGCCAGCGCGGTCCGTGTGGTCGGGCGCAGCCGGGGGCCGAGGGCGGCGTGACCCACCGCCTCGGCCGGGCGGGGAAAGCGTCCGGCCATGGCGTAGCCGAAATCGACCCGGCGCAGCATCGCCTCCGGCGCCGCCCAGTCGGCCGCCTTGTCGCCCCAGCCGTTCGGCTGCGGGGCGGCCCAGAGCGGCTGGCCCAGCAGATGCAGCGCCCACAGCATCGGCCGCCCCGCCTGGTGCAGCCCCAGCGCGCGGCCAGCGCCGATCAGCAGCTCCTGCGGGGTGCGCAGCTTGGTCTCGGCCCGCCAGGCGCCCGGCAGGCGGGGCAGCGCGGCGGCGGCGGCGCCGAGATTGCCGCCGGTCCGTTGCAGCGTCTCGAACAGCTGCGAGACCGCGGCCGAAGGGGGATCGTCGGCGACGAACGCCACCGCGAGCTGGGTGGCGAGATGGCGGTAGGTGGCCGGGTGCGTGCCAAGGAAATGCAGCGCCTCCACCCCGCCCGCCTCGCCCGGTGGAAAGCGGTGGCCGAGCAGCGTCTGCCCGCCGGGTTCATGGGCGAAGCGTCGGAACATGAACCCCGGCGGATCGGCCTTCAGGTTGATCGACCAGCCGGTCAGGATTTTCGCGTAGGCCGTCACATCCGCCTGGGTGAAGCCGGAAGCAAGGCCCACCGTGTGCAGCTCGAGGCTCTCGCGGGCCAGGTTCTCGTTCAGCCCGCGCCCGGTGCGCCGCCCGGCCGGGCTGTCGGGTCCGAAGGAGAAGGCGTTGTTGAGGTAGAGCAGCATCGCCGGATGGCGCATCACCGCGAGCAGCATGTCGGCGAAGCGGCCGGTCACGTGCGGGCGGATCGCCTCGGCGATGAACGGGCCGATCAGCCCGGCGACCGGTCCCTGGCGGATCGAGACCGAGAAATGGTTGGCCCAGAACCAGACCAGCCGTTCGCGAAATCCCTGCTCGGTGGTCAGGCCTTGCGTCAGATGCGCCAGGGCATCGCGCAGGAACAGCGCATGGGTGCGCGACTGCATGGGCTTCGGCTTGTCGCGGCGGTCGGCGCGCAGGGCCTCCAGCGCGGCGGCGGTCTCCGGCGCGGGGGCGGGGCCGGCTTCGCGCAGCTGGGCGACGAGCCAGCCGCGTGGGTCGGCCGGAAGGGGCCGGTCGGGGCGCGGGCCGAGGCCGAAGCGGATCAAGGCTTGTGCGGCGTCGCTGTCCATGGGCAAGGTCCCGCGATGACCTTCGCAGCCTACGCCAGGGGGCGGTAACAATGGGTGACGAAGCGCAACCCCGCAGGAGGACCCCGCGATGAAGATCACCCGTCTGCGCACCGAGGTGGTGCATCTGCCGATCGATCCGCCGATTCCGACCGTGATCCTGGGCAGCATCCAGAGCGCCGATTGCGTGCTGACCTTTCTCGAGACCGATCAGGGGCTGGTGGGCGAGGGGCTGGTGTTCGCGGTGAACAACCGGCGGCTGGGGACCATCCTGCAGATGATCCGCGATCTCGAGGACCTGGTGGTGGGGCTCGACCCGCGCCAGGGCGGGGCGCTCAACGCGCGGGCGTGGAAGGACCTGAATTTCCTTGGCTACGAAGGGGTCTCGGTGATCGGGCTGGCGGCGATCGACATGGCGCTGTGGGATCTGCGCGGCAAGGCGGCGGGGTTGAACGTGGCGCATCTGCTGGGTGCCTGCCGGAGCGCGCAGCCGGTCTATGCCTCGGGCGGGCTGTGGCTGGGGT
This sequence comes from Acetobacteraceae bacterium, assembly GCA_027340195.1. Classification (GTDB taxonomy): domain Bacteria; phylum Pseudomonadota; class Alphaproteobacteria; order Acetobacterales; family Acetobacteraceae; genus JAJZVS01. The sequence continues at coordinate 2,475 of DAHWNE010000386.1, forward strand.
CGTCGATCGATGCGTTGCAGAAGGAGGCGGCGGGATTCGTCGCGCGCGGGTTCCGCGCCATGAAGACGCGGGTCGGCCCGACCGAGCCGGAGCGGATGGTGGCCCGGGTGCGCGCGGTGCGCGAGGCGGTGGGGCCGGACGTGGCGCTAATGGTGGACGCCAACCAGCAGATGACCGCCAAGCAGGCGATCCGCATCGGGCGGATGCTGGAGGAGCTCGACCTGACCTGGTTCGAGGAACCGGTGATCTGCCACGACCATGACGCCGAGGCGGCGGTGGCGGCGGCGCTGGACACGCCGCTGGCCTCCGGCGAGACGCTTTATACGCATCGCGGGATTCTGGGGCTGTTGCAGGCCGGGGCGGCGGATGTGGCGATGCCGGATCTGCAACGGATGGGCGGGCCTTCGGAGTTCCTGAAGGCGGGGCATCTGTGCGAGGCGTTCCATACGCCATGTGCCTCGCATCTGTTCCCGGAGATGTCGCTGGCGCTGCTGGCGGCGCTACCGGGAGGGTATTATCTGGAACACATGCCGTGGTTCGAGGCGATCTACCGTGAGCGGATCGAGCTGGACGCGCGGGGAGATGCGGTGGTGCCGGACCGGCCGGGCTGGGGGTTCTCGTTCGATCCGGCGGCGATCGCGCGCTATCGGGGGTGACGACGCCGCACCACCGCCAGCGCCGCCACCCCGCCCGCCAGCAGCAGCCCCGCGCCGGGTTCCGGCACCGGGGTCCCGTTCTGCGTGCCGGATTGCGCCAGCTGGGTCAGATACACCCGGTCCACCAGGATATCCTTCGCGGTAACCCCGTCGCCGATGAAGGTGAACGCCGCCAGATAGGTTCCCGCCGCGGCGATCTGTGCCTGCGCCGAAACCGTCACCCAGGTGGCCACCCCGTAGGTCTTGCCGATGGCCGCCACCGACGCCGAGGACAGCACCGAGGTGCCCGCCACGGTGCCGGTGAAGGTGGCATCGTTTTTGTTGGCATAGCCGTTGGACGGCACGAACACGTCGAAGCCGATCGCGTAGGTGCCCGCGCCCAGCGTGAGGGTCTGCGACAGTGTCTGCGAGCCGGTATCGGTCGAGAAATAGGCCGCCCAGCCGGCGGACGGATCGGGGCTGCCGGTCAGCAGCGGGTCGATCGGGATCGCCTCCCCATAGGCGCCGGTGGGGTAGCTGCGGGCGACGTTGTCGGTCTTGATGACCACCGCGGCGGAAGTGGTCGCGCCGCTGCTGGTTAGCGTCCAGGACTGGAAGCTGCCGGTGCCGAAGGTGCCGTTGGCGATGAGGTTCGGTCCCGCCAGCGCCGGGCCCGCCGCCAGCGCGAGCAGCGCCCAGGTCATCACGCCGTAGCAAAACCCTCTGCCGAGCACGCCGGTCATCCATCCATCCCGCGGACAGGCTGTCCGCTGGCTGCATTTGGCGCCAAAGCGGTAAACAAGCGGTTACGGAATCCCGGGGATGGGGCAGCTTAAGCCGGATTCGCGGCTGCTGAGACGAAGCCGCTACGTCCAGGCCGGCAGAACCCGTCGCAGGATCGCCCCCAGCCGCCGGTAGTCCGCGGCCGTGTTGTAGGCATGGGCCGAGAGCCGCAGCCAGGCCGCGCCGTCCAGCGCGTGGGCCGGCGCATCGGTGCCGGCGGCCAGCAGCGCGGCGGCGAAGGCGGCGGCCCGGGCCGGCTCGGCCAGCGGGACCCGCACCGT
>DAHWNE010000387.1 GCA_027340195.1 Acetobacteraceae bacterium
CCAGCAGCCGGCGGCCGTCGGCGGTGACGTGGACCGCCTCCCCGGCCACCCGCACCCCGCCGACCGAGAGCCCGCCGGGGGCATCGGTCCAAGCACGGAACATCTCGTCGTGGTTGCCGGGGATGTAGGTCACCTCCGCGCCGGAGCGGGCATGGCGCAGGATCAGGCGCAGTACCTCGTCGTGCCAGGCGTCCCAGTACCAGGACCGGCGCAGGCGCCAGCCGTCGATCATGTCGCCCACCAGATAGAGATGCCGGCAGGTGGCGGTGCGCAGGAAATCGGCCAGGAAATCGGCGCGGCAGCCGCGCGTGCCCAGATGCGCGTCAGAGATGAACACGGCGCGATAGGCGGGTCCGGGGGCGTGGGTCATGGGCCCCATGAAGCGCATCCGGCCCGCGTCGGGCGAGTGAACATTGCATGACCGTCATCCATCACGACCATCACGAAACCATCACGCCGCCGCCATGGACCGGCAACGCAACCGTGGCATGGTTGGTTCATGCTGATCGTCTTCAACCCCGCCGCCGGCAACCGGCGGGTTCACCGCCTGTGGCGGGTGCTGGACATCCTGACCGCCAACGGCATCCGTTGCGAGGTGGCGCGCACCTCCGCCCCGGGCGATGCCCGCGCCTTCGCCGCCGCCGCCGCCGCCGCCGGGACGCGGGTGGTGGTGGCCGCCGGCGGCGACGGCACCATCGCGGAGGTCGCCGCCGGGCTGCTGGGCAGCCCGACCGCGCTCGGGGTGATCCCGCTCGGGACGGCGAATGTGCTGGCGCTGGAACATGATCTGCCGCGGGCGCCGCGCGCCATCGCCGCCGCGCTGGCCTTCGCCCGCACCCGCCCGCTCTGGCCCGGACTCGCCCGCGACCGCGCGGGGGGAGAGTTGCTGTTCACCCAGATGCTGGGGTTCGGCTTCGATGCCGCGGTGGTGGCGCGGGTCGGCACCCGGCTCAAGCGCGCCCTGGGACGCGGCGCCTACGCGGTGCAGACGTTGCGGACCCTGTTCGATCACGAGTTCGCGCCGATCCGGGTGTGCATCGATGGCGCGGACACCACCGCCGCCGGGGTGATCGTGACCAAGGGGCGGCTCTATGCCGGCCCCTATCCGCTGGCGCCGGAGGCGGATGCCGGGGCGCCGGGGTTTTCGGTGGTGCTGTTCGACCGCGCGGGCCCGTGGGCGGTGGCGGCCTATGCGGCGTCGCTGTTCGCCGGGCGGCTGCCGCGCGCGCCGGGATTGCGGCGGGTGCGGGCGGGGATGCTGAGCCTGCCGGGCAATGCGCCGCTGGCCGCGCAGGCCGACGGGGACCGGGTCGGGCACGACCTGGTCGGCATCACCGACGCGCCCGCGCCGCTGCGGCTGGTGGTGGGCTGAAGGCCGGCGCCCCGTTGCGCGACCCGCCGCGTCCCCTCATTCTCCGCCCCTGACGCCCGTTCAGGACCGCCCCATGCCCTCCCCCCTGCATTTCATCTCCGGCCTGCCCCGCTCCGGCTCCACCCTGCTCGCCGCCCTGCTGCGCCAGAACCCGCGCTTTCACGCCGGCATGACGAGCCCGGTCGGCGCCCTCTACATGGCGCTGGAAGGCGCGCTGTCGCGGCGCAACGAAGCCGCCGTGTTCATCGACGAGACCCATCGCCACGACGTCCTGCGCGGCCTGTTCGAAAGCTACTACCGCCGGCTGTTGCCCGAGAAACTGGTCTTCGACACCAACCGCGCGTGGTGTGCCAAGCTGCCCGCGCTCACCCGGCTGTTTCCGGAATGCCGCGTGATCTGCTGCGTCCGCGCCATTCCCTGGATCATGGATTCGGTCGAACGCCTGGTCCGCCGCAACGCGTTCGAATTGTCCGGGATGTTCGGCTACGAGGCGGGCGGCACCGTGTTCACCCGGGTCAATCGCCTCGCCGCCGGCGACGGCATGGTGGGGTTCGCGCTCGACGCGCTCAAGGAGGCGTTCTATGGCGAGCAGGCGAAGCGGCTGATCCTGGTGGAATACCAGGCGCTGACGCGCGCCCCGGCGGAGACCATGCGCCTGCTCTACGAGCAGCTGGGCGAGCCCCATTTCGCGCATGATTTCGAGCATGTCGAATACGAGGCCGACGCCTTCGACCTCGCGCTCGGCACGCCCGGGCTGCATCAGGTGCGGCGCAGGGTGGAATGGATCGAACGGAACTCGGTGCTGCCGCCGGAGCTGTTCAACCGGTTCCAGAACGATGCGTTCTGGCGGGTGGCCGAGAACAACCTCCACGCCGTGCCGGTGATCGCCTACCGGGAGGGCTGATCGGGCGCCGGCGCCAGCATCGGCCCGAGCCGGCGCCCGGCAAAGAGATGCACGTGCAGGTGCGGCACCTCCTGGTGCGAATCCGGCCCCGCGTTGGCCAGCAGCCGGTAGCCCGGCGCCTCCAGCCCCAGAAGCCGCGCCACCCGCCCCACCGCGCGGACGAACCCGGCGATCTCCGCCTCCGAGGCCGTGGCCGAGAAATCCGCGAAGGAACAATACCGTCCCTTCGGGATCACCAACACATGCACCGGCGCCTGCGGGTTGATGTCGTGGAACGCCAGCGCCCACTCGTCCTCATGGACTTTCCGGCACGGGATCTCGCCGCGCAGGATGCGCGCGAAGACGTTGGTATCGTCATAGGGCGGCAATCCGGACACGGCCATCTTCGGTCCCCCGTCATGGAATCTTGGTGGTGGCCACTCCGGCGCGACCGGGCAGCTTCTCGGCGCGGGCGGCCTTCTCGGCGATGCCGCTGATTCCCTCGCGCCGGCGCAGCTCGGCCCAGACATGCTCGGGCGTAATCCCGGCGGCCACCCACAGCACCATCAGGTGATACAGCACGTCGGCGCTTTCCGCGACCACCGCCTCCGGGTTGCCGGCGACCGCCTCGATCAGGCACTCCACCGCCTCCTCGCCGAATTTCTGCGCCACCTTGGCCACCCCGCGCGACAGCAGCCGCGCCGAGTGGCTCACCGCAGGGTCGGCTTCGCGCCGCGAGAGCACCACCTCGAACAGCCGGTCCAGCACCCCCGCCCCGGGTCCGATGGCGAGCGGCGCGTTCGGCGGCGGGACGGATGCCGGCTTGCGGCGGCGCTTTTCCGCCCCGCCGCGCTTCCCGGCGCCGGATTTGGCCTTGGTGCCGGACTTACGACTTGCCTTGGCCATGCTCAGGCCGCCGCCAGCGGTGGGGCGAGTTGCCGCACCGGCAGCCCGGCGGCGGCCAGCGCGTCCTTGACCTCGGCGATGCGGAAGGTACCGAAATGAAACACGCTGGCGGCGAGCAGCCCGGTCGCCCCGGCGCGCGCGCCTTCCACGAAATGGGCCAGGGTGCCGACCCCGCCGGAGGCCACCACGGGCACCCGCACCGCGCCGCATACCGCGCGGAGCAGCGGCAGGTCGAACCCCGCCCCGGTGCCGTCGCGGTCCATGCTGGTCAGCAGGATCTCGCCGGCGCCGGAGGCGGCCACCTGGCGGCACCAGTCGAGCACATCGATCCCGGTGCCCCGACGCCCGCCATGCGTGAAGACCTCCCAGCGTCCGGGGCCGGCGGCCTTGGCATCCACCGCCACCACCACGCATTGGCTGCCGAATTTCTCCGCCGCCTCCGCCACCAGCGCCGGGCGCGCCACGGCGGCCGAGTTGATGCTGCATTTGTCGGCCCCGGCCAGAAGCAGCCGGCGCATATCCTCCACGCTGCGCACCCCGCCGCCGACGGTCAGCGGCAGGAACACCCGCGCCGCCGTGCGCGCGACCACATCGAGGATGGTGTCGCGGTTCTCGGAGCTGGCGGTGATGTCGAGGAAGGTGAGCTCATCGGCCCCGGCGGCGTCATAGAGCGCAGCCTGTTCCACCGGATCGCCGGCATCGCGGAGCGCGACGAAATTCACGCCCTTGACGACCCTTCCATCCTTCACGTCCAGACAGGGGATGACGCGCAGCTTCAGCATGACGACAGAATTCTTACACCCTCATGGCGTGACCGAGGCAAGCCCTCTCATGTCGCGCGCCGCCGCCCGCCAACCCGGCGCGCGAGAGCGGCCGGCCGCACAGCCGAAAGCGTTAGCTGTCCGGCCGGCCGGTATCCCGCAACGCCGCCAGCGCCGCGGCAGGATCGAGTCGCCCATCGTAGAGCGCGCGGCCCACCACCACACCCGCCAACGAGGTCCCGGGCGCCGCCGCCCGCAGCGCCAGCAGATCATCGAGCCCCGCCACGCCGCCGGAGGCGATCACCGGCACCGAGACCAGCCGCGCCAGCGCGAGGGTCTGTTCCAGATTGACCCCGCCCAGCATCCCGTCACGGGCGATGTCGGTGCAGATCAGCGCCGCCGCGCCGGCATCCGCCATCCGTCGGGCGAGTTCGCCCGCCGCGAGGTCGGTGGTCTCGGCCCAGCCCTCGGTCGCCACCATGCCGTCGCGGGAATCGATGCCGACCACGATCCGGCCCGGAAAGCGGCGGCAGGCGGCACGCACCAGCTCCGGGTCGCGGGCGGCGACGCTGCCCAGGATCAACCGGCTCACACCGGCGGCGAGCCAGGTCTCGATCGCGCCCATGTCGCGGATGCCGCCGCCGAGCTGGACCGGGATCTCCACCGCCGCCAGGATCGCGCGCACCGCGTCCCCGTTCACCGAGCGCCCGGCGAAGGCGCCGTTGAGATCGACCACATGCAGCCAGCCGAACCCCGCCGCCGCCCAGGCGCGCGCCTGCGCCGCCGGGTCCTCGGCATAGACGGTGGCCTCCGCCATCGCGCCCCGGCGCAGCCGCACGCATTGCCCGTCCTTCAGATCGATCGCCGGATAGAGGGTCAGGCTCATCCGCGCTTTCCGCTCGGTTGCAGCAGCTTGTAATAGAAATACCCGCGCACCGTGCGCCCCTCGACCCGCGCATAGGCCGGATGCACCCCCCAGCGCACGAACCCCAGCGATTCGTAAAGATGCAGCGCCGCGGCCTGGGTTTCGCGCACGTCCAGGTTCAGCACGTGGTAGCCCAACGCGCGCGCCGCCTCCTCCACATGCTGCGTCAGCAGCCGCGCCATGCCGTGCCCGCGCGCGTAGGGCGCGACGAAACTGTGCATCAGGGTGGCGGCGAAGGCCTGTGCCTCGTTGTTCCGTGGCGGGCGGACCAGCTGCGCCGAGCCGACGATGCTGCCGTTGAGCCGGGCCAGGAACA
>DAHWNE010000390.1 GCA_027340195.1 Acetobacteraceae bacterium
GTGATCTCCTCGGCGAAGCCGGGGCCGAGATGGGCGTATTCCTCGCCCCCGCCGATCAGCGTGAACGGCAGCACGCCGATATGGGCTCCGCCCCGTGCCATACCCTGCGGTGCTTCGGCAAGCAGCGGCGGCTCCTCCATCTCCTCGGGCGAGGGCGCCGGCGGACGGCGTGGCAGGCGTGAGCCGGACGGGCCGCGGATCTCGGTCAGCAGCTTCTGCGTCTCGGCCGAGGGTGCCGCATCCAGCAGGTCCGCCAGCACCGCGCGGCAACGGTCATAGGCCTGGATCGCCATGCCCCGCTCACCCCGGGCGGCATGGGCTTTCATCAAAGCCCGCCACGCCCCCTCATGGGCGCGGTCGATGCGCAGCAATTGCTGGGCGGCGGGAATTGCCACATCCGGGTCGGAGAGGCCGCGCAGCAGCGCTTCAGCGAGGTGGCGGGCGTGATCCCGGATGCGCTCGCGCTCCACCGCCAGCCAGGAATCGAAGCTGGGGTCGAGGCCGCTCAGGTCCTCGAGCAGGTCTCCATCCAGCAATGACAGGGCCGCCGGCGCATCGACGCTGGCGCGCATCACCTGATCGACATCCACCCAGGCCGCGCCGGGGCGCAGGGTCAGATGATCGCGGGTCGCGGTCAGGATGTCCGTGCCCGCCGGGGACAGGGATTCCAGCAGCCGGTGGATCTCCTGACGCAGCGACGCGCGGGCCTGCTCCTCCGGCCGCCGGCTCCATAGCAGCTCGGCGAGCCGACCACGCAGCGCCGGGCGCGGCGCCGACAGCGCGACGATCGCCAGCAGCGCGCGGGTCTTGCGCCCCACCGGCAGCACCGGCTCGGCGCTGAGCGTCCAGGCTTCCATCTGCCCGATCAGGCGCAGCCGCAGCACGGCGCCCGGGGGCATGTCAGCGGATACGGGTTCAGCGAGCGGTTCGGGCGCGGGCATCACGCTATTGTGAGCGTTCTGGTTGTATTGGCAAGCCCAGATACACGTATAGAGGGTAATCGCGCGATCAAATCTCGGCTTCCGCGAAGATCGGCCGCACATCCCCCGCCCATGGACCGTGGTAACGAGCGAGCCAGTACTCCGCCTGGCTGGGGCCGCCGGCCAGGATTTCGGCCAGCGGGTCCAGACAGGCCGACTCGTCGGCCCCGGTGGCGGGGTCGCGCCGGGCACGGGCGCGGAGCCCGTCACGGGCGATATCGACCAGCGCCCGACCGAGATCGCGCAGCCGGCCCCGGCGGAACGGCGCATCGAGCCCCTGCGAGGGCACCGCGGCGCGCAACGCCGTCGCTTCTTGCCAGCTGATATCGGCCAATTCGGCGGCGGCGGCGGCCAGCGCGGCCGGGTCATAGAGCAGCCCGACCCAGAACGCGGACTGCGCCAGCATCATCGCCGGGCTGCCGGCATCAGCCCCGCGCATCTCCAGAAATCGCTTGAGGCGGACATCGGTGAACACGGTGGTCAGATGGTCGGCAAAATCGCCCAAGGTGGCGACATGGCCGGCCACGGCAGGGATACGACCGGCCATGAAATCCCGGAACCGCGCCCCGGCGACATCGATATAGCGCCCGTCGCGGTAGACGAAGTACATCGGCACCTCGTCGATCATCCATTCCACGTAGCGCGCGAACCCGAAATCCGGGTCCAGCATGACGGCGGGAATCCCGGCTCGCGCGTTGTCGGTATCGGTCCAGACTTGGGCGCGATAGGACAGATACCCGTTGGGCCGTCCCTCGGTGAAGGGGGAATTGGCGAACAGCGCAGTGGCCAGCGGCTGGGCCAGCAGTCCGACACGCAGCTTGGTTCGCATGTCGGCTTCGGAGGAGAAATCCAGATTGACCTGCACGGTGCAGGTGCGGGTCATCATGTCGAGGCCGAGGCTGCCCACCAGGGGCATGTAGCGCCGCATGATCGCGTAGCGGCCCTTCGGCATCCACGGCATTGCCGCGCGGGTGGCCAGCGGGTGGAAGCCCAGCGGCGCGAAGCCGATGCCCAGCGGACCGGCGGCATCCCGAACGGCGGCGAAATGCGCCGCCATCTCGGCCCGGGTCTCATGCAGCGTCTCCAGCGGCGCGCCCGAGAGTTCGAACTGCCCGGCGGGTTCGAGCGAGATCGCCGCCCCGTCCTGCTTGATCCCGATCGGGTTGTCCCCGTCGCTGATCGGCGTGCCACCCTGCGCCAGCAGCGCTTCGAGCAACGGGCGGATGCCGGCCCGGGTGCCCGGTTCAGGCAAATAGGGCGGGGTGACCAGATCGGTGCGGCGGAAGCCGAATTTCTCATGCTCGGTGCCGATGCGCCACTCCGCCGCCGGCTTGGCGCCGGCTTCGAGATAGGCAGCGAGCTGATCAACCGAGGCGATCGGCGTCGTGTCGGCGTCTCCGGGGTTGGACATATCGCTCCGGTCGGGTTGGTGGCTCCACGCGGGCAGATCCGCGGGGCGGTTGGGGACGAGTATTCAGCCCCGCCGGGCTGCCTGCAACAGAGCAAGCCCGGCCACGACGGCGGTCTCGGCGCGGAGGATGGTCCGGCCCAGCCCGATCGGCGTTACAAGGGGATGGGCGCGCAGAACGTCAAGCTCCTCCGGCGCGAAGCCGCCTTCGGGCCCGACCAGCAAAGCGGCGGGACCGGAGAAAATCGGCGGTGGTGGGGCGGCTGCCCGCTCCAGCGCGGCGAACAGTGGCGGGCCGGACCAGCCGGCAAGCAAGGCGGCAAGCGGCTGCGCGGGATGGATCGTGGGCGGCCCCAGGCGTTCGCATTGTTCCGCCGCTTCGATGCCGATCGCCTCGGCACGTGGCCGGGTGAGCACGCGGACATTGCTCCGCGCGGTCAGCACCGGCACCAGATCGGTGGCACCGAGTTCGGTGGCTTGGCGGATCACCAGATCGGTGGCGTCACGCTTGAGGGGGGCGAACAGCAGCCACAAGGGCAGCTCCGGTCGCGGGGCGAGCAGGCGGCTGTCCACCTCCAGCCCCGCCCCGCCGGCCAGCAGCCTGGCCGCGAACTCCCCATCCGTGGGGTTGAACGGATGCACGACATCGCCCGGACGGCGACGCATCACCGTGCCCAAATAGTGCCTTTGCGGCGCCGTCAGCGGAACGGTGCCGCCGACAGCGAGCGGGACGGGGAGAAAAAGGCGGATTGACCCGGTCATGGCGGGGCGCAGATTAGCCGCATGAGTGCGCATACCGATATCCGTTCCGAGGGCTGGATTTCCCGGCTGCCATCGCGCTGGCGTCCTTACGCGCTGCTGGCGCGGCTCGACCGGCCGATCGGCGTCTGGCTGCTATTCCTGCCCGGAGCCTGGGGGATTCTGCTGGCCGGGCCCGGCTGGCGGCGAGGCGTCTGGCTGCTGGTGCTTTTCGCGCTGGGCAGCGTGGTGATGCGCGCCGCCGGCTGCGTGGTGAACGATCTCTGGGATCGCGACATCGATCGCAAAGTGGCCCGCACATCCGGCCGGCCGCTGGCCTCCGGCGCCTTGCGGGCGCGTCATGCGCTGGTGTTTCTCGGCCTGCTGCTGGCGGTGGGGCTGGTCATCCTGCTGCAATTGCCGCCGCTCGCCCGCGCCCTGGGGGCCGGCTCGCTGCTGCTGGTCGCGCTCTACCCGGCGGCCAAGCGGATCACCTGGTGGCCGCAGCTGATGATGGGCTTCACCTTCGGCTTTGGCGCGCCGCTGGGCTACGCCGCCGCCGCCAGCCGCATCGATGCCGCCTGGGCGGCGCTCTACGCGGCGACCATCCTGTGGGACCTGGGCTTCGACACCATCTACGCGCATCAGGACCGCGAGGACGATGCGCTGGCGGGGGTGAAATCCACCGCCCGCCTGTTCGGCGAGCACACCCGCCCGTTCCTGGCCGCCTGCTACACCGGCACGGTGGCGCTGCTGGTGCTGGCCGGGTGGCTGGCCGGGCTGTCGATCGGGTTCTACCTCATGCTGGCCGTGCCGGCGGCGTTGCTGGCCTGGCAAGTGACGTCGCTCGATATTCATGATCCGGCGGGCTGCCTGCGCCTGTTCCGCCTCAACCGCGAGGTCGGCCTGGCAGTGGCGCTGGCGCTGCTGGCGGGTTGGGCATGAGCGGCACGGTCCCCGGTTCGGGCTCACGAACGCCGCGGCTGCTGTTGGGGCTGGGGCTGTTGGTGCTGCTCTGGTTGGTGCTGCGCTTGTTCGGCGCGGTGCTGGCGCCCTTCGTCGCCGCCGGGGTGATCGCCTACGCGCTGGATCCCCCGGCGCGCGCGCTGGTGCGGCTCGGCCTGCCGCGCGGGGTGGCGGCGGCGGTGATGGTGCTGGCGGTGATTGCCGGGGTTCTGCTGTTCGTGCTGCTGCTCTACCCGCTGATCCTGTCGCAGGTCGGGCTGCTGC
>DAHWNE010000392.1 GCA_027340195.1 Acetobacteraceae bacterium
GCCGGCCGGAGCCGCGCACACCCCACCCGCTCCGAACCCAGTCCGAGGGGTCCAGGGGACTAGTCCCCTGGCAGGGGTCCAGGGGGCAGCGCCCCCTGGCCTTCCTCTCGCCTCCAGCCTCAAGCCGAACGCACCCCGATATACCCCGCCCCCGATCAAGCCGGGAGAGGACAGATCTGTGGAAATCCGGTGGATTGTGTCAGTGCGCCAAGCTGAGCAATCGAGGACCGATGGCGAGGATGCCGGTGCCGAGGTTGACCACCAGCACCAGAATCACCGCGCGACCGGCCGAGAGACCAAGGCCGCGCCGGGCGATGAACCAGTGCAGCCACAGCGCATAGGCGACGATCACAAGGCCGACCACGCCGATGGCCGCGCGACCGGGCAGGCCGGAAGCGAGCACCGGGTAGGCCAGGGTCAACAGCAGGGCCGCGAGCAGGGGCACGACCCATTGGCACCAGTCGAGCGCGGTGGCGTAGCGCAGCCAGCGATCGGTGCACTGCCAGCGCCGTGCGAATTCCCATGACAGCACAGGGGGCGCGAGCGCGGCGCAGAGCGCGCCCAACAGGTCGGCCAGCGCCGAGAGCGCGCTCGCCGGGCGGCCGATGACGCTGAGCAGGAAGCCCACCAGCGGGAATGCCACCAGCGGCGCCAACGAGGACAGGAACGCCTGCGGCGTGCTGGCGAACTGGTCGAGTCCCTCGGCCTTGCCGCGGGCAAGCAGGGCGACGCCGCGGACGATATTGCCAGACCGGCGGCCGCTCACACGCCGAACCCTTCCAGGATGGCGCGGTAGGCGTCGGCGAGCGCGCGCAGCTCGGCCACCGGCACGCATTCGTCAACCTGATGCATGGAACTGCCGATCAGGCCGAACTCGGCCACCGGACAGAGGCGGGTGATGAAGCGGGCATCGGATGTCCCGCCACCGGTATCCAGCATCGGCGTGGCACCGGTCGCGCGCGCGATGGCGGCGGTCAGCGTTTCCACCGCCGGGCCCGGGCCGGTGAGGAAGGATTCGCCGCTGCATGAAAGATCGAGATCGAACCGTTCCGCATACCGGGCAACGGTGGCACGGATCCAGCCGCCCAGGGTTTCACTGTTGTGGCGGTCGTTGAAGCGGATGTTGAAGCCGGCGCGGGCCCGGGCGGGAATGACGTTGGTGGCCGGGTTGCCGATGTCGATGGTGGTAATCTGCAAGGACGACGGCTCGAAGAAGCGTGTGCCGGCGTCGAGCGGGGCGGCGGTCAGCGCGGCCAGCGCCGCCACCAGCCGGTGCGCCGGATTGTCGGCCCGCTGCGGATAGGCGACGTGCCCCTGGGTACCATGGATGGTCAGTTTCGCGTTCAGGCTGCCGCGGCGGCCGATCTTGACCACATCGCCCAGCGCGGCGCGGCAGGTGGGTTCGCCGACCAGGCAGAAATCGGGGCGTTCGTCGTGTGCTTCCATCCAGTCCAGCACCCGGGTGGTGCCGTCGGTGGCGGGGCCTTCCTCGTCGCCGGTGATGAGCAGGCTGATCGAGCCGGGGCCTTGCCGGTGGTCCGCGACGGCGGCGACGAAGGCGGCGATGGCGCCTTTCATGTCGCAGGCACCGCGGCCGTAAAGGATATCGTCGCGCACCACCGCCGCGAACGGATCATCGCGCCAGGCGGCGGTCTCGCCCGGAGGCACCACGTCGGTATGGCCGGCGAAGCAAAGATGCGGGCCGGCGACCCCGCGGCGGGCGTAGAGGTTTTCCGTTTCGCCCCAGCGCAGCCGGGTGACGGTGAAGCCGAGCGGGATCAGCGCCGCGGCCAGCACGTCCTGCGCGCCGGCATCCGCGGGGGTGACGGAGGCGCATCGGATCAGCGCCTGCGCAAGCGGCAGCGGGTCGGTCAATCGCGGAGCAGTTCGTTGATGGAGGTCTTGGCCCGGGTCTGCGCATCGACCCGCTTGACGATGACGGCACAGTAGAGCGCGGGACCGGGGCTGCCGTCCGGCAGCGGGCGGCCGGGCAAGGCACCGGGGACCACCACCGAGTAGGCGGGCACGCGGCCCTGGTGGATTTCGCCGGTGGCGCGGTCGATGATTTTCGTCGAAGCGCCGATGAACACGCCCATCGACAGCACCGCGCCGCGTTCGACGACGACGCCTTCGGCCACTTCGGAGCGGGCACCGACGAAGCAATCATCCTCGATGATGACGGGTTCGGCCTGCAACGGTTCCAGCACGCCGCCGATGCCGACCCCGCCCGAGAGATGGCAGTTGGCGCCGATCTGCGCGCAGGAGCCGACGGTGGCCCAGGTATCGACCATGGTGTTGCGCCCGACATAAGCGCCGGCGTTGACGAAGCAGGGCATCAGCACCGCGCCGGGGGCGATGTAGGCGGAGCGGCGCACCACGGCGCCGGGGACGGCGCGGAAACCGGCCTCGCGGAATCGGTTTTCGCCCCAGCCGGCGAATTTCATCGGCACCTTGTCGAACACCGGGGCGCCCCCAGGGCCGGGGACGGGGGCGGAGTCGGTCAGGCGGAACGAGAGCAGGACGGCCTTCTTGAGCCACTGGTTGACCTGCCAGCCGGTGGCGGTGGGTTCGGCCACCCGGGCGGCGCCGGAGTCGAGCGCATCGAGGGCGGCCTCGACGGTCGCGCGGTCGGCGCCGGCGGTGGTGGGCGAGAGGGTCTCGCGGCGTTCCCAGATGGCGTCGATCTCGGCGGGAAGGCGCGGGTCGGTCATGCGGCTGGGTCCTGGCTGCGGCGGGCGGACCATGGAGAGGGGGCGGGGGGAAGTCAACGCATCCGCGGTCCGAAAGCCACCCGTCTCTGCCTCACGCCCGGAACGCGAACGCATCCATCCGCAGCACCCCGTAATCCGCGCTCGCGTGCAGCCGCTCCGCCCGCGCCCCCGGTCCCGCCGCGCCCATCGCCACGTAGAGCGGCAGCAGATGCTCATCGGTCGGGTGCTGTTCGGCCGCATAGGGCGCTCGGGTGCGGTATTCCAGCAGATCCTCCTCCCGCCCCTCGGCCAAGGCGGCGCCCATCCATTCGGCGAAGGCGGCCACGTCCGGCTCGTCGGCCACGCCCACACGCTCGCGGCGGATCCGCCCCAGGTTATGGGTGAAGCTGCCGGAGCCGATCACCAGCACCCCCTCGTTGGGCAGAGCGGCCAGCGCCCGGCCCAGTTTCAGGTGATGCGCCGGGTCCTGCCGGGGCTGGATCGCCAGCTGCGCGACCGGGATGTCCGCCGCCGGCCAGGCCAGCAGCAGCGGTACCCAGGCGCCGTGATCCAGCCCGCGCGCCGGATCCACCGCGGTCGGCATCCCCGCCGCCTCGAGCAGCGACACCACCCGCGCCGCCAGCTCCGGCGCGCCCGGCGCGGGGTAGCGGCAGGCGTAGAGCGCCGGCGGGAACCCGTAGAAATCATGAATGGTCTCGTTGCGCTCCGGCGCGCTCACCGCCGGGCCGCGGGTCAGCCAATGCGCCGAGGCCATCAGGATCGCCTTCGGACGCGGCATGGTGGCGGCGAGCCCGGCCATGAACCGGTGGCCGGGCGTGTCGGTCAGCACCGTCATCGGCGAGCCGTGGCTGACATAGATCGGTGCGAGCATCGAATCCTCCTGGGCGGTCACCGGCGGGCCTGGGCCAGCAGCGGGGGCAGCTGCGCGGTCAGCACCCCGTCGGGGTTTTGCAGTTCCAGCACGATGGTGAAATGGTTACCCCCGGCCACCGGCACGAGCGCGCCCGGCGCATGGGCGGCGGCACGAAGCGCGTGCAAATCCCGGCTGTCGGCCACCAGCGGCGGCAGTTCGGCGGTGCCATAGGCGATCGCCAGCGGCTTGGCCACCGGCGGCAGCCGTAGCGGCGAGAGCGCCGCGATCTCGGCGTCCGACAGCAGCAGCTTGTCGTTGAGCACGGTGTCGCGGATCGGCCCAAGTTCGAACAGGCCGGAAATCGCCAGCCCCGCCACCACCG
>DAHWNE010000416.1 GCA_027340195.1 Acetobacteraceae bacterium
CATCGTGCCGCAGCTTGGCAGATAACGCTCTCCGCACAACTCGACACCGCTGAAAGGCGCCGAGAGAGCGTCTCCGATTTCTCCCTCCTGATGCCCAAGTCGTGACCCAACTTCGACCAGTTCTTTGACCGTCAATCCAGGAGAATCCGGAGCAAGATAAATGCTGCATTCCAGAGCCGACCGGATCAGAGAAACAAGGGGTTGCAAATGCATCATCATCAGGTCCGGAATTGCGCGAGAGTGTATCGTGCCGCATATTCCAGCGCGGCCGTGATGTCCCCGGCTTCCAGCATCGGGTAGTCGCCCAGGATTTCCTCCCGGCTGCTCCCCGCGGCCAGCAGATCGAGCACGTCGCTGACCCGGACGCGCAAGCCACGCAGACAGGGCCGCCCGCCGCACTGGGCGGGATCGATCGTCACGCGGTGCAGTTCGCTCATGGCCTGGCTCCTGGGCTCGGCGATCGCGATCCGCCGATCATATCCGGGCCCGTAGCGATTGGCATCAGCGCGATGCGTGGCCCGCTCGGCCGAACCATCGCGCCGGGAGACCGCGGTCCGCCCTACACCAACGCCACCGGCCGCGCCGGCGACCCCGTCGCGCCCCGAAACTTCACCGCCAGCAGCACGAAACAGAACACCGTAACCCCCGCGGCCGCCAGCTCGTCCAGCACCAGGTTCTCGATCAGATGCACCCCCGCCTCGGCCAGCGCGTGCTGATGCACCGGCAGCGCCAGCCCGTGGTCGGGGTTCGGCAGCACCTCCACCGCCATGTTGTCGGCGCCGATCGCCACCACCCCCTGGCCGGTCAGCCAGCGCGCGCCCGGCACGTCGATCCCCGGCTCGCCCTCCAGATAGCGGCGGTTGTCCAGCCCGAACCAGCGGCCCCAGCCGGTGCGGATCAGCGCCACATCGCCCGGCGCCAGCGGCACCGGGCAGCGCGCGGCGAGCTCGGCCGGCGTCACCACCCGTCCCGGCGGCAGGAACGCACCGCCATCCAGCTCCGCCACGTCGATCAGCACGCCGCGGGTGATGAGCGGGGGAATATGCTCGATCCCCAGCCGCGCCAGCCCCCAATCGCCCACCACCTCGGCCGCGTCCTCGCCGCCATACAGCCGGTCGCCGATGCTGAAATGGCCCAGCGCGTCGATATGCGTGCCGACATGGGTGGTCATCTCGATGCGTTCGAGGTTCGAACCGGCATCGTTGCGAAACCCGCCGGCGCGGCGGCGGCGGATGGAGTCCCGCCACGACGCCCAGGTGGACAGCAGGAACGGCGTCTGGTTGGGCGCCATGAACGGCGCGCCGGCGTCGATCACATGCGACAGGTCGAACACCGCGCCGGTGCGCGCCAGCGCCAGCGCCTCCCGCCGCGAGGCATCGGTCAGCCGCCCGGCCGCGCCCAGCGGCGGGGTGCCCCAGGATGCGTGGTCATGCGGGGGGTGATGCGGTGCCGCCATGGCTTCCTCCTCGTGGTCGCGTCTCGCCAAGCGGGGGACAGGGTGGCATAAGCCGGCCTCGTTACCCAACCGGTCCTCCGCCATGGAACTGCTGGATTTCACCGCCCTCGCCGCCGCCCCGCTCGCCACCGATCCGTTCCCCCATATCCTGGTGCCGCACTTCCTGCCGCCGGCGGCGCTGGAGGCGGTGGCGGCCGACCTGCCGCCGATCGACAAGGGCGGGTCGTTCCCGCCCGGCTCGCTGCGGCTCGGCCCGGCCGCGGCGGCGCTGATGGCGGAGATGGAAGGCCCCCGCCTGCGCGCGGCCATCGCCGACCGGCTCGGCCTCGATCTTTCGGCCGCCCCCACCATGGTCACCCTGCGCGGCCATACCGGCCCCCGCGACGGGCGCATCCATTGCGACAGCCTGGCCAAGCGGGTCACCGTGCTGCTCTATCTGAACCGCGAAACCGACGCCTGGTCCCGCCACGAGGGCTGCCTGCGTCTGCTGCGCGGCCCCGACGACATCGAGGATTTCGCCGCCGAGGTGCCGCCGGTGAACGGCACCCTGCTGATCTTCCCCAACAGCCCGGCCAGCTGGCACGGCCACAAGCCGTTCGTCGGCCCGCGCTATTCGGTGCAGCTCAACTACATGACCACCGATGCCAAGGCGCGTTCGGAGTTGCGCCGCCATCGCATCTCGGCTTTCGTGAAACGGCTGACGCGCGCCGCCTGACCCGCGCGCGGGCCGCGGGAGGGACGGTATGGACGAGGATTCCGAGATCCTGATCGCCGGGGCCGGCATCGGCGGCCTCACCCTGGCGCTGATGCTGCATCAGGCCGGACGACGCTGCCGGGTTTTCGAGTCCGCGCCGGCATTCCGCCCGCTCGGCGTCGGCATCAACGTGATGCCGCACGGGGCGGCGGAACTCGCCGCGCTGGGGCTCGAACCGGCGCTGGCTTCGGTCGCGATCACCACCGCCGCCTCCGCCTTCTACAACCGCTTCGGCCAGCTGATCTGGCGCGAGCCGGCCGGGCGCGCGGCGGGGTTCGCGCACCCGCAATTCTCCATCCATCGCGGCGATCTGCACGCGGTGCTGCTGGAGGCGGTGCGGGCACGGCTGGGGCCGGCGGCGGTGGCGCTCGGCCACCACGCGGTGGGGGCCGAGCAGGACGCGGACGGGGTCAGCCTGCGGTTCCGCGATGCGCCACCGGCGCGCGGGGCGGCGCTGATCGCCTGCGACGGCATCCATTCGGCGCTGCGCAAGCAGTTCTACCCGGGAGAGGGCGCGCCGCGCTACTCGGGCTACAATATGTGGCGCGGGGTGACCGCCTGGCCGCGCATCCTGGACGGGGCGACGATGATCCGCGCCGGGTGGCTCGCCACCGGCAAGATGGTGATCTACCCGATCCGCGATGCGATCGACGCGGCCGGCCGGCAGCTGGTCAATTGGGTGGCCGAGATCGAGACCCCGCGCCATCTGGACCGCGACTGGAACCGCGCCGGGCGGCTCGAGGATTTCCTGCCCGCCTTCGCCGACTGGCGGTTCGACTGGCTGGACGTGCCGGGGCTGATCCGCGGCGCCGAGCAGATCCTGGAGTTCCCGATGGTCGATCAGGATCCGCTGCCGGGCTGGACCTTCGGGCGGATCACGCTGCTGGGCGATGCCGCCCATCCGATGGTGCCGCGCGGGTCCAACGGCGCCGGCCAGGCGATCCTGGATGCCCGCGCCCTGACCGATTGCCTGACCCGGCTGCCGGTGCCGACGGCGCTGGCCGAATACGAACGGCTGCGCCTCGGCCCCACCACCCAGGTGGTCCTGACCAACCGCGCCAACCCGCCGGATGCGATCCTGCGCGAGGTCTGGCAGCGCACCGGCGACCGCCCGTTCGCGCGGATCGAGGACGTGATCTCGG
>DAHWNE010000423.1 GCA_027340195.1 Acetobacteraceae bacterium
CCCATGCCCGCACCGCCCCGGCGGTGCTCGCCGCCGCCCCGCCCGAGGCAAGCTTCGTGTTCCTGGGGTCCACCCGCAAATTCACCCGCTGGCCGGACGCGCACGGGCTCGGCGTGATCGCCGGGGAGCGCGCCTTCCTCGCCTCCGGCCGGCCCGGGGTGATGCTGCACCCCACCATGATCTACGGCGCCGCCGGGGAGGATAACGTGCAGCGCCTGGCCGCCCTGCTGCGCCGGCTGCCGCCGAAGCGCGGCCCGCTGGTGCCGCTGCCGGGGGGCGGGCGGGCGCTGGCGCAGCCGATCTTCCAGGACGACGTGACGCGGGCCATCCTGGCCGCGCTGGCCCGCGACTGGACCGGGCCGGAGGCAATCGTCATCGCCGGGCCCGAGCCGCTGGCCTATGCCGATTTCGTCCGCGCCGTGGCGCGTGCCGCCGGCATCGCCCGCCCGCGCATCATTCCGGTGCCCGCGCTGCCGCTGCGCCTGCTCGCCCCGCTCACGCGCTTGTTACCGGGCGTGCCGACGATCCGCCGCGCCGAACTCCGCCGGCTGTCCGAGGACAAGGCTTTCGATATCGGTCCGATGCGTGCGATGCTGGGGGTGGACCCGGTGCCGCTGGCGCGGGGACTCGCAAGCACGTTCACCCACACCTGAAGAAGCGCAGGAGCGCCGATGCCCGTCCTCAACCGGATTGCCGCGTTCCACGCGGACATGACCGCATGGCGGCGGGATTTTCATCGCCACCCGGAACTCGGCCTGCGGGAGACCCGCACCTCGGCGGTGGTGCAGGGATTGCTGGCGGAATTCGGCGTCGATCAGGTCATCACCGGGTTGGCCCGCACCGGCGTGGTGGGGGTCATCCACGGGCGCGGGCCGAACTCCGGTCCCGGCGGACCCGCCATCGGCCTGCGCGCCGATATGGACGCGCTGCCGATCGAGGAAGCCTCCGGCCGCGACTGGGCGTCGGTCACCCCGGGGGTGATGCATGCCTGCGGCCATGACGGGCATACCGCCATGCTGCTGGGGGCGGCGCGCTACCTGGCGGAGACCCGCAATTTCGACGGCACCGTCTATCTGATCTTCCAGCCCGCCGAGGAGGGCGTGGGCGGGGCCGAGCTCATGGTGCGGGAGGGGCTGTTCGAGCGCTGCCCGATGCGGATGGTGTTCGGAATGCACAACTGGCCCACCCTGCCGGCGGGCGTGTTCGCCTGCCGGGCCGGGGCGATGATGGCGGCGGTGGCCGATATCGGCATCACCGTCACCGGCCGCGGCGCCCATGGGGCGCATCCCGATCACGGCATCGACCCGGTCGTTGTGGCCGCCCAGATCGTCACCGCCTTGCAGAGCATCGTCGCGCGCACCCTGGACCCGGCCGAGAGCGGCGTGGTCACCATCGGCCATATCAACGGCGGGCAGGGATTCAACGTGATCCCCGACAGCGTCTTCATGCGCGGCACCGCGCGCTGGTTCCGCCCCGAGGTGGGGGACGCGATCGAGGCCGGGGTGGTCCGGCTGGCCACCGGCATCGCTGCCAGCTTCGGCGCGAGCGCCGAGGTTTCGTTCCGCCGCATCGTGCCGGCGACGGTGAACGATGCCGAGGCCACCGCGCTCGCCATGGACGCCGCGCGCGCGGTGGCCGGCGACGGCGCGGTGCGGGAATCCGACCGCCCGACCATGGGCGGGGAGGATTTCGCCTTCATGCTGAACGCCAAGCAGGGCAACTACATTTTCCTGGGCGCCGGCCGGGGGGCGAACGATCCGATGGTGCATAACCCGGGCTACGATTTCAACGACGAGATCCTGCCGGTGGGCGCCTCCTACTGGGCGGCGCTGGCGGAACGGCTGTTGGCACGCGCGAGGTAGGCGGCTATCGATCGGAGGAAACTCCGGATAGGCTGGCTTCATGGGACCGAAGCTCACCCGCATCACCCTGCGCGGCTTTCGCACGATTCGTGAACTGACGGAGTTTGCTCCGGGCGACCTGACCATTCTGATCGGACCCAACGGCGCCGGCAAGAGCAATTTCATCGCCTTCTTCCGCATGCTCTCCTGGGCCCTGGCCGCTCCTGGGCAGCTGCAGCTGCACGTCCAAACCCAAGGCGGGGCCAGCCGGCTCCTGCACGACGGCGCTACGCGCACCAACGAGATCTTCGCCGATCTGCATATAACGACGGCGGACGGCACGAATCGTTATGGATTCCGCCTCGTTTACGCTTCCGGCGAT
>DAHWNE010000424.1 GCA_027340195.1 Acetobacteraceae bacterium
TGGTGGTCGATGACGACCCCGAAGTCCGCGAGATCGTCAGTGACATCCTGCTCGACTACGGCCACCAGGTGCTCGCCGCCGCCGGCGGCAGCGAGGCGCTGCGCCTGATCGAGGCCACCCCCCGCATCGACCTGATGATCACCGACGTGCGGATGCCCGACATCTCCGGCCTGGAACTCGCCGCCCGCGCCCGCCGCGCCCGCGAGGGCCTGCGGGTGATCCTGATCTCGGGCTATTTTCCCGGCGTCGATGTCGGCGCCCGGGTGCTGCTCAAGCCCTTCCGCATGGCCGAGCTGCACGCCGCCGTTCAGGCCGAACTCGGCGGCTGATCCTCCCGCCGGACGCTCGCCAGCAGCGCCGGCACGAAGACCAGGGACGCCAGCAAGGTGGTGCCCAGGCTCACCAGCAGCAGCTCCCCCATGCTGGCGGTCCCGGGGTGGTGAGAGGCCGCGAGGGAGCCGAACGCGGTCCCGGTGGTCAGCGCCGAGAACAGGATCGCCCGCGCCGTCGCCGACCCCAGCACCGCGTGCCGCCCGGACCGCCAGTTCATCACGAAATAGATATTGAACGCCACGCCCACCCCCAGCAGCAGCGGCAGGGCGATGATGTTGGCGTAGTTCAGCGGCAGCGGCACCAGCACCGCCACCAGCAGGGTCAGCAGCGCGGACAGCAGCAGCGGCGCCAGCACCAGCGCCACCTCGCGCGCCCGGCGCAGGGTGATCGCCAGGATCACCGTGATCGCCGCCAGCGCCAGCAGCCCGGCGGTGCGGAACGAATCGACGATGGTGCGCGCGGTCGCCACCACCGTCACCGCCGGCCCGCCGGCATCCGGCGCCACCGCCAGCACCTGATGGACGAAGGCGGCGAGGCCGGCGCTGGTGCGGCTGGCGGCCTCGGTCGGCACCACCTGCACCCGCGCCCGCCCGTCCGGCAGCACCCAGTCCCGCGCGATCGCCGGCGGGATCTGCGCGGCGGTGACCGGCCCCGCCGACAACGCCGCCCGCAACCGGGAGAGTTCCTCGGGCAGGAACCGGGTCAGCGCGGCGTTGGCCGCCATCAGCACCGAATCGGGCGCCTTCGCCAGCCGCCCGAGGTCGGCGGCGATCGGCGCCAGGCCGGGATGCGGCCCCGGCCGGCGCAGCGCGGCCAGCAGCTGCGCCCGCGCCGTTTTCGCCGCCAGCCGGATCTGCGCCGCGTCCGCCGGCACCACCGGCGACAGCGGCAGCAGCGTCGGCCCCAGAATCTGCGCCGCGTCGGCGATGATGGCCAGCTTCCGCTTCTGATGCGCCGGCACGAAGCTGGCCAGGCTGCGCGTGTCATCCACCCCCGGCAGCGGCGCGATCCGCTTCGCCAGCGCCGCCGCCGCGCCGACATTCGGGGTCAGGATGTCGATGGTGAACGGGTTGGTGAGCGGCGATCCCATCAGGTCGCGCAGCGTCCGCATCGCCTCGGTATTCGGGTTCTTGGTGTCCAGCGGGTTGGCATCGAAGCCGAGATGCGGCGCCGCCACCGCCCCGGCCAGCGCCAGCACCGCGAACACCGCCAGGATGGGTCGCCGGTGACGGCGGATCATCGCATCCAGCGCGGCGCCATGGCCGAAGCCCACCATCGTCGCTTCCCCGCGCGGGCGGAACAGCGTGATCGCGGCGGGCAGGAAAGTGACGGTGCAGGCAAAGGCGATCAGCATCCCCACTCCGGCGATCAGCCCGAGCTCGGCGACACCGACGAAGCTGGTCGGCACGAAGGCCAGGAACCCGGTGGCCGTGGCGGCGGCGGCCACCAGGATCTGCGTGCCGACCCGCGCCGCGGTGCGCCGCAGCGCCTCCGCCGGGTCGGGGAATTCGAACCGCCGCTCCCGGTAGCGGACACAGAACTGGATGGAGAAATCCACCGCGATGCCCACGAACAGCACCCCGAACCCCACCGAGACCAGGTTGAGCGTGCCCACCGCCACCGAGGCGAACAGCAGGGTGAGCGACAGCCCCAGCCCCAGGGTCATCAGGATCGGCAGGATCAGCCGCCACGACCGCACCGCCAGGATCAGCCAGAGGGTAATCAGCGCCAAGCTGACCGCGAGGCCCCAGACCATCCCCTCCGCGACGGAGGCGAACTCCTCATCGGAAAGCGCGATCTGCCCGGTGATGCGCACCCGCGCGGCGCCGGAGCGCACGAAGGGCAGCTTGGCGGCGATGGCCCGCGCCGCCCGCGTCGCGGCCCCCCCAGGCTCGAGGTCGCCGTAGTTCAACCGCGGGTGCGCCAGCACGAAGCGATATTGACCCGCGAGTTTCGCCGTCGGGCCGGCGAGCAGGGTCTGCCACGACAGCGGCCGCGGCTTGCCCGCCAGCACGCCGGCCAGCGCCTGGTGGAACGCGGCCAGCGCCGGCAGATACGGGGTGAGATCGACCCCGCCCTTCTGCACCCCCACCCCGATCAGCGCCAGCGCCGAGAACAGCCCGCGCGCCGAGGGATCGGCCGTCAGCTGGCCGAGGAACGGCTGCGCCGCAATGGTGCGGTCCATCAGCGCGCGCAGCTTCGCGGTGGGCAGGAACAACAGCCCCTCGCGGTCGAAATAGGGCGAGGAATCGGGACGGACGGCGTCGAGGAAATGCGCGTGATCCGCCCGCAGCGCCACCGCCAGCGCATGGGCGGTGGCGTCCGCCTCCTCTGGCTCTTTCGCGTCGATCACGAACACCAGCAGGTTGTTGAACTGCGGAAAGGCGCGGTCGAAGGCGATCTCGGCCCGTCGCCAGGGCAGCGAGGCGGCGAACAGCGCGTCGGTGTTGGTGGTGATCCCGAGATGGCCGGCGGCGAACAGCACCGAGAGAACGGCGAGCAGCACCCCGCCCACGACGACGCGGACGGCATGGCGGCGGGAGGCATCGGCCAAGCGGACGAGCAGGGCGGAGAGCGGCATGGCGGCGGTCAATAGGGGAGGCGCGGGACGCGGTCCATGCGGGGGTTCGCAATGCGGCGGCAACCGGACAGAATGGCGCGTCTTGGAGTCCAGGAGGGGTCACATGTCCGCCAGCCTCGGGGCGCGTCCGCGCCCGCCGTTCCGCGCCGATCATGTCGGCAGCCTGCTGCGCCCGCGCCGCCTGGCCGAGGCGCGCGCCGCCCATCGCGCCGGCCGGCTGGACGCGGCCGGGCTGCGCGCGGTGGAGGATGCCGCCATCGCCGAGGCGATCGCCATGCAGGAGCGCATCGGCCTGCGCGCCGCGACCGACGGCGAGTACCGCCGCGCCTACTGGCACTATGATTTCGTCTCCGGGCTGACCGGGGTCGAGATCTACGAACCCGATCAGAAGATCGCCTTCAAGGGCGCCACCCTGGGCCACGCGCTGCGGGTGACCGGGCCGATTCGCTACGAGGCGCCGGTGATGGTGGAGGATTTCCGCTTCGTCGCCCAGCATGTGAAGACCGCGATCCCGAAGCAGACCATCCCCTCCCCCTCGGTGGTGCATTTCCGCGGCGGGCGGGATGCGATCGACCGCGCCGCCTATCCCGATCTCGACCGGTTCTTCGCCGATCTGGGGGCGGCCTATCGCGGCGCGGTGGGCGGCTTCGCCGCCGCCGGCTGCCGGTATCTGCAACTGGACGAGGTCTATATCGCCTATCTCTGCGACCCCGAGCAGATCGCCGGCCTGCGCGCGCGCGGCGAGCATGTGGAGGGGCTGCTCGAGCGCTACGCCGATCTGATCAATTTCTCGATCGGCGCGCGGCCGGCGGACATGGTGATCTCCATGCATCTCTGCCGCGGCAATTTCCGCTCCACCTGGGTCGCCTCCGGCGGCTACGAGCCGGTGGCGGAGGTGCTGTTCAACAAGATCGGCGTCGATGCGTATTTCATGGAATACGATTCCGAGCGCGCCGGCGGATTCGAGCCGCTGCGCTTCGTCCCGCGCGGGCCGAAGATGGTGGTGCTGGGGCTGGTCACCTCCAAGACCGGCCAGCTCGAGACCAAGGACGAGCTGAAGCGACGGATCGAGGCGGCGAGCCGGTTCCTGCCGCTGGAGCAGTTGGCGATCAGCCCGCAATGCGGCTTCGCCTCCACCGAGGAGGGCAATCTGCTGTCCGAGGAGCAGCAATGGGCCAAGCTGCGGTTGTGCGTGGAGGTGGCGCAGGAGGTGTGGGGCGGCGTCTGATCCGGTCCGCCGGCATGACTGTCACGGGAACGTCGCCATAGCTTCACATTTCGTGGAATTGCAGAACGTGACAGCGTGTTTCGGCCGCTGTCACGAAGCTGTCGCATTCGTTGCGGTTTACCGACGAAGCCGGCACCGATAATCGCCGCCCCGGATTGCTCCAACGCAACGGGAGAGCGGGATGCAGGTGACGGATGGGTTCCGGCGCCGCCTGATGGCGGGTGCCGCGGTGGGTCTTGTGCTGGGCGCGGCCCCGGCGGCGGCATTCGCCCAGGTGGCAAATGGCGGGGCGGTGAACGCCGGGCAGGTCAGCGCCACCGGCGCGGCCACCACGGCGCCGGCCGGGGTGACGAAGAAGCCCACCCAGAAGCAGGTGTTTCACTCCAGCCAGACCGTGCGCGTGCTCAGCCGCGCGCAGATGGACCAGGCGGGTCCGGTGGGCGGCGCGGCGCAGGTTCTCTCCTACGCGCCGGGCGCCAACGTGGTCGGCTACGGCAACTCCGGGGCGACGAAATACACCGTCACCATCAACGGGGTGAACCAGGGCTGGGGCGGATACGGCGGGCATACCGACAACGGTTCGCTCGGCATCACCTTCGACGGGGTACCGATCGTCGATCCGGCGACCTCGCTGTGGCAATCGCCCACCCTGCCGCAGATGTCGCTGATCCAGAACACCAACATTACCTACGGGCCGGGGCTTGCATCGGATCGGTGGTATTCCAATGTCGGCGGCTCGGTGGAGTTCACGCCGATCCAGCCGACGCTGAAGCCCGGCGGCGCGCTCGAGCTGACCTACGGCAGCTACGATCAGAAGAACCTGTCGTTCTCGCTGCGCACCGGCGAATATCACGGCTGGTCCACGGTGCTGGCCGGCGGCTTCGGCAACGGCAACAGCTTCCGCAGCGCCTCCGACGGGTTCCAGAGCCCGAACGAGGACTATGCGTTCTTCGCCAAGACCGTGAAGACCTTCGCCACCGGCGATTTCTCGCTGGGCCTGTATGACGCGCGTTCGGGCGGGTATCGGGCCCAGGTGATCCCGGTGACGGCGAACCCGGCGATCACCACCACCGGCGCCGCGGGCGCGCCGCTCTATTCGCAGCAGACGTCGGGCTTCTACAGCACCCTGCCCTTCGCGAGCTACGACAAGAAGGACTTCAACGAGATGCTGCTGACGTACGGGCGCTTCGATCAGCGCCTGGACGACACCACCACCCTGCACGACCTGGCGTGGTACATGCACATCGCGCGGCTGCACTCGCGCCTGACCGATGTCTATAACCCGGGACCGCAGCAGAACGAGTGGAACAGCCCGCACACCAACGTTTTCGGCGACAAGCTCTGGCTGACCGAGACCCTGCCCTACAACACTATCGACGCCGGCCTCTACTACATCCACACGTTCTACAACAGCCGTAACAATTTCTACAACCCGGCCGACGGCGGCGACAAGACGGTGGTGAATATCGGCGGCAAGATCCGCTCCTCGGACTACACGCAGGACGATTTCGCGCTGTTCCTGCAGGACGAGATCCGCCCGATCCCGATGCTGCGCATCACCCCGGGCATCCGCTTCGTCACCTACAACGTGGGCTACAGCAACAGCGCGTTGCAGGATTTCCAGTTCGCCCCCGGCGTCGCCCTCTCCTCGCACTGCCCGCTGAACGGGACCTCGACCCCCGGCAACACCAAGGCTCAGGGCGCCTCCTGCGGCGCCAACGAGTTCCGCCAGGCGGTGGAGCCCTCGCTGGATGTCAGCATCAACCCGCTGCCCTGGCTGACCCTGTATGGCGGCTATGACATCTCGACCCGCGCGCCAAGCGTGGGCGGCGGCGGCGGGCTGTTCCAGTCGGTCGATCCGACCTCCTATCACCTGGCGCTGGCGCAGTACTATCAGTTCGGCTTCAAGGCGCATGTGCGGCATTTCGGCCCGCTGCGGCACTTCCTGTTCGGGGCGGCCTATTTCCACCTGCGCTACGCCAAGCAGGAGATCGACACCACGCTTGCCAACGGCGATACCATCTCCGCCGACGGCACCTCGGTCTATAACGGGGTCAATCTGTTCCTGGACGACAATCCGGTGGCGCAGCTGCACGTGTTCGCCAACGCGACCATCGAGGGGTCGAAATACACCAGCTACATCACCGGCGGGGTCAGCTATAACGGCGCGCCGGTGGCCTATGTGCCGGATGCCACCTTCAATTTGGGCGGATATTACGACTTCCTGCTGCACAATACGCTGATCGAGCCGCGGGCGTGGTACCAGTTCGTCGGCAGCCAGCACATCTTCGACAACACGATCGGCGCGCCGAGCAGCCAGACCATGCCGGGCTACGGCACGCTGAACCTGGCGGTGAAGACCACCGTGCCGCTGCACCTGCCGGGCGGCTGGGGCACCCGCTACCTGGATCTGAAGCTCACCGCGCTGAACGTGCTGGACCGCAAATACAACATCTACGAATACGTCTCCTCGGGCGGGTATTTCGGCACCCCGACGGGCGGGTATCTGCTTGCCTATCCGGGGGCGCCGTTCACCATCTACGGCTCGATCGGCGTGCGGTTCTGACGCTGTCACCGATCCTTCACCCGCAAACCCCGCGACGTCGTGCAGACGTCGCGGGACGTGCCGTTCGGAGTGCTTGCCCGTGACCCTCGCCTATGTCCTGCACCTCGCCGCCTATTCGGACGGGGTGCTCTATGTGCTCGCGCTGCTGTTGCTGCTGGCGCTGACGGTGACGCTGGACCGGTTCTGGTATTTCCGCCGTACCTTGCTGCAAGGGGCGCGCGTGGTCCGCGCGGTCGCCGGGCACGAGAGGCTCGGCGCGGCCGAGCTCGCGCGCCTAGGCAGCGAGGCCGGCCGGCTGCCCGAGGCGGCGCTGCTGACCGCCGCCGCCGAGCACGCCGCGCTGGGCGCGGATGCGCTGGCCGGGCGGCTCGACGAGGCGATCCTGCTGATCGCGCCGCGCATCGATCGCGGACTCTGGGTGCTGGACACGATCGTCACCCTGGCCCCGCTGCTGGGGCTGTTCGGCACCATCATCGGCATGTTCCACGCCTTCTCGGTGCTGGCCTCGCCCGGCCATGCCCCCACCGCGGTCACCGGCGGGGTGGCGGACGCGCTGGTCGCCACCGCTTCCGGCATCTTCATCGCCATGCTGGGCCTGGCCGCGTTCAACACCCTGCAGAACCGGGTGCGACTGGTGCTGCTGCAACTGGATACCGTGCGCACCATGGTGCTGAACCGGCTGGCCGCCGGGGCGCCGGCGCTGCGCGCCGTGGCCGCGGGAGAATAGTCCGGTGCGGATGCGCTATTTCGAGTACCGCAAGGGCCGGGTCGAGATCATCCCGATGATCGACGTGATGCTGTTCCTGCTGGTGTTCTTCATCATCGTGACGCTGCAGATGATCCCCGATGCCGGGGTGGTGCTGGCGCTGCCCCATTCCACC
>DAHWNE010000429.1 GCA_027340195.1 Acetobacteraceae bacterium
CTACCCCGTCGATGCCTCAGGCGTGGACCAGCGGACAGCCGGTTTCGGCCAGCGGCTGGAAGGCGTCCTTGCCCGGGGTGGTCGCCAGCAGCTTGTAGAAATCCCACTTCTTCTGGCCGGCCGCGGGCGGCTTCACCTGCCACAGGTACATGTTGTTCAGCACCCGTCCGTTCGGCTCGATGGAAACGTCCTTCATGTAGAAGTCGTTCACCTTCATCGCGTGCATCTTCTTCGCCACCACCGGGCCTTCGGTGGTGCCGGCCGCCTTCACCGCCTTCAGCCAGTGGAACACCGCCGAATAGAGTGCCGCGTGCTGCTGCGCCGGCGGCTGGTCGATATGCGACCAGAACCGCTTGCCCCAGGCCGCCGCCGCCGGCGACATGTTCCAGTAGAAGGAGTTCGTCAGCACCAGCCCGGCGGCGTTCTTCTGCCCGACCGAGATCACGTCCTCGATCGACATCAGCAGCGTGGCCAGCCGCTGCCCGCCCTTGGTGATGCCGAACTCGGTTGCCTGCTTGAGGCAGTTCTGCAGATCGGTGCCGGCGTTGGCGAAGCCGATCACCTGCGCCCCCGACGCCTTGGCGCGGATCAGGTAGGAGGAGAAATCCGCGGTGCCGAGCGGGGCGTTGACGTTGCCCAGCACCTTGCCGCCCGCCGCCTTGATGAAGATCTCGGTGTTGTCGCGCAGCGAGTAGCCGAATTCATAGTCGGCGGTGATGAAGAACCAGGTCTTGCCGCCCTGCTTGGTCAGCGTGCCGCCGGTGCTTTTCGCCAGCGCATAGGTGTCGTAGCCGAAATGGAAACTGACCGGAGAGCAGAGCTTGTCGGTGAAATCCGTCGCCGCCGGGCCGGTGCAGAGATAGATCACGTTCTTCTCGCGGGAGACCTGCTGCACGCCGAGCCCGGAGTAGGTGGCCGAGCCGTCGCCCAGCACGTCCACATGATCCTCGGCGATCCATTGCCGGGCAAGCGCGCTCGCGATGTTGGGCTTGTTCTGGTCGTCGGCCTGGAGGATCTCGATCTTGCGGCCCAGCACGGTGCCGCCGAAATCCTGGATCGCGAGTTCGGTGGCGATCTTCGATCCCGGCCCGCCGACGGTGCGATAGGGCCCGTTCATGTCGGAGACCAGGCCGATCTTGACGGTCTTGGAGACGGTGGCGGCGCGCACCAGCGCCGGCGCGGCGAGCGGCGTGGCGGCGAGCGCGCCCAGGGTGGCGCGGCGGGTCAGTTTTTTCACGGAAGTCTCCCCGTATGGTTGCTTACACGGCAGGCGCATAGCGGATTCCGCAAGCCGCGCAAACCACCCGGTTGCCCGATCGGCGCGGCCTTGTCAGTCTGCCCGTGTCACCGAGGAAACCCGCCATGCCCGTACTCGCCGGAAAGACCGTGCTGCTGGAACTGCTGAAGCAGGAGGGCGTGCGCGTGCTGTTCGGCAACCCCGGCACCACCGAACTGCCGCTGATGGACGCGCTGGCGGTGGAACCGGCGATCCGTTACATCCTCGCGCTGCAGGAAGCCCCAGCGATGGCGATGGCGGACGGTTACGCCCAGGCCTCGGGCGGGCTGGCCGCGGTCAATCTGCACGTCGCCCCCGGCCTCGGGAACGCGATGGGGATGCTGTATGACGCGCAGAAGGCCGGCTCGCCGATCCTGGTCACCGCCGGCCAGCACGAGCAGACCTTCAACTTCACCGAACCGCTGCTGTGGGCCGACCTGCCGCGCATCGCCCAACCCTTCGTGAAATGGGCCCACGAGGTGCGCCGGCTCGAGGACCTGCCGCGCGCCATCCACCGCGCCGCCAAGACCGCGCTCGCCCCGCCCATGGGCCCGGTGTTCCTGTCGCTGCCGGGCGACGTGCTGACCGGCTCGGCCGAAGTCGATCTCGGCGCCCCCTCTCGCATCGCATCGCGGCTGCGCCCGGACGCGGCGGCGCTGGCGGAGGCGGCGCGGCTGATCGCGCGCGCCGAGCGGCCGGTCATCATGGCCGGCGATGCCGTGCCTGCCTCCGGCGCGCTG
The DNA here is from genome assembly GCA_027340195.1 of Acetobacteraceae bacterium. Taxonomy (GTDB): domain Bacteria; phylum Pseudomonadota; class Alphaproteobacteria; order Acetobacterales; family Acetobacteraceae; genus JAJZVS01. The sequence continues at coordinate 2,017 of DAHWNE010000429.1, forward strand.
GCCGAGCTGGTGGACTTCGCCGAGGCGATCGGTGCCCCGGTGTGGGACGAATGCATGGCCAGCCGGGCGATGTTCCCCGCCTCGCACCCGCTCTGCCGCGGCAGCTTCGCGCGGCTGCCGCATGTGATCCGCGGCATCCTGGCCGAGCACGACCTGCTGATCTCGATCGGCGCCGACCTGTTCACCCTGTCGCTGCCGGGTTCGGTCGAGTCCCTGCCCGAGGGGATGGGGATCGTGCATCTGGACACCGACCCGTGGGAGCTGGCGAAGAACTACCCCGAGCAGGTCTCGCTGCTCGCGGACCCGAAGGCGGCGCTGCCGGAGCTCACGGCGGCGGTGCGGGCGGCCCATGGCTCGGGCGGGGCGGCGCGGGCGGCGGAGCGGCTGGCGCGCCACCGCGCCGCCGGCATCGCCGGGCTTGAAAAGCTGCGCGCCGAGGCGGCGGCGCTGGCCGACCGCACGCCGATCGCGCCGCTGGCGTTGCTGGGCGCGGTCGCTTCGATGCTACCGCCCCGGACCATCGTGATCGACGAGTCGGTCTCCAACGGCGCCGGGCTGCGCCGGCTGATGCCCTGCGATGACGCGGCGAGCTTCTTCGGCCTGCGCGGCGGCGGCATCGGCTGGGGGCTGCCGGCGGCGATCGGGGCCAAGCTGGCGCAGCCCGAGCGGCCGGTGGTGGCGCTGATCGGCGACGGCTCGGCGATGTACACCATCCAGGGGCTATGGACCGCGGAGCAGCAGAAGCTTGCGGTGGTGTTCATCATCATCAACAACAGCTCGTATCGCATCCTGAAACAGCGCACCAACGCGATGGGCGGGTTCGCCCAGCAGACCGACCGCTATGTGGGGATGGAGCTGGACAACCCGGCGGTGGATTTCGTTGCCGTCGCCGGCGGGCTGGGGCTGGCGGCTTCGCGGGCGCGGACGATCGCGGAGCTGCGCGAGCTTCTGGCCGCCGCCCTGGCCGCCGATGGGCCGAGCCTGATCGACGTGACGGTGGACCGGAGTTTCAAGCCGGTCTGATGCCTGCCGGTCGGGTTGGCGGGCGGCGGCTCGCGACACATGACCTGTCCCACCCCGATTTTGCATCCCCAGCGCCGACGGAATAGAAGCCTCGGCAATGAGCGAGGCGGAACGGACCAGG
>DAHWNE010000218.1 GCA_027340195.1 Acetobacteraceae bacterium
GATGCATTGCTCTCAGCCTTTACCAGACGGGTCAAGGACGCCGACTCAGTAGCTAAACGTGGGAGCACGCCACGGGCGGGGTGACTTGCGGCCAGCATCGAAGGGATCCGAACGCGGTCACTGGCCCATCGACTGAATGACGTGCCTTGGCAACCGACGAGGTAATTGCGCCGAGCATCCGCACCCTGTTGAATGGGCGCATGGATGGAACCGCCTGCCTCGCCCCGCCGGTCAGCGTCGCGCACCCGCCCCGGCAGACCGTGCCCCTGATCTTCGCCTCGCCGCATTCGGGGCGCGACTATCCGCCCGGCTTCCTCGCCGCGTCCCGCCTCGACCCGCTCGGCCTGCGCCGGTCGGAGGACAGCTTCGTCGATCTGCTCTTCGCCGATGCCCCCGCCCACGGCGCGCCCCTGCTCACCGCCGGCTTCCCGCGTGCCTGGTGCGACGCCAATCGCGAAGCCTGGGAGCTCGACCCCGGCATGTTCGACGAACCCCTGCCGCCCTTCGTCAACACCTCGAGCCCCCGGGTCGGCGCGGGCCTCGGCACCATCCCCCGCTTGGTCGCCTCGGGCGAGCCGATCTACGCCGGCCGGCTCCGCTTCGCCGAGGCCGAGGCCCGCATCCGCAATTGCTGGCAGCCCTATCACGAGACGCTGACCGCGCTGATCTCGGCCACCTGCGCCCAGTTCGGCGCCTGCCTGCTGATCGACTGCCACTCCATGCCCTCGGGCCTCGCCGCGGGCCCGGACATGGTGCTGGGCGACGCCCATGGCAGCGCCTGCGCCCCCGCGATCACCCGCTTCGTGGAGCAGGCCCTGCGCGCCCAGGGCCATGTGGTCCGCCGCAACGACCCGTATTCCGGCGGCTTCGTGACCCGCAACTACGGGCGCCCGCGCCGGCGGGTCCATGTGCTGCAACTGGAACTTGCCCGCGGACTTTACATGGACGAAGCACGGATCGAGATGCTTCCGCGCTTCGCGGCGGTGCGCGCCGAGATGGCCGGCCTGATCGGCAAGTTGGCGGCGGCGGCCCCGGACTTGCTCGCAGACCGCGGCTGAGACCTACCCCACCCGCTCCCCCGCCACGAACGCCGCCCGCACCACCGGCTGCCCCTCAAAGACCCGCACCCGCGCCAGGTCGGCGCGCAGCCCGGGCGCGATGCGGCCGCGATCGGCCAGCCCCAGCAGCGCCGCCGGCACCGAAGTCACCCGCGCCACCGCCGCCGGCAGCGGCCCGGCCCCGGGATGGAAGGTCGCGTCCAGCAGGCTCACCGGCACGTAGTCCGAGGCCAGCGCATCGGCCAGCCCCGCCCCCAGCAGCTCCGCCACCGCGACGTTGCCGGCGTGGGAGCCGCCACGCACCAGATTGGGGGCACCCGCGATCACCCGCATCCCCACACGGCGCGCGGCGCGCGCGGCGGCCACGGTGACCGGGAACTCGCTCACGGTGATGCCGTCGGCCGCGTTGGCGGCCACCTCCGCCTCGGTGCGGTCGTCATGGCTCGCCACCGCGATCCGCCGCCCGGCGAGCCGATCGAGCAGCGCGCGCCGGTTGGGTCCGGCCAGCCGGGCGCGATTGGCTTGCAGGGTCGCGATCAGCCGCTCGATCGCCGCCGGCTCCATCCCCCCGGCGCGGCGCAGCGCGCGGTAGCGGTCGAGGTCGGCGTATTGCCCCTCCCCCGGCGTGTGATCCATCAGGCTGGCCATCGCCAGCCGCGGATGCCGCGCGACGGTATCGAACAGGTCCAGCATGTCCTCGGCCGGCACCTCGCAGCGCAGATGCAGCCGGTGATCGGCGCGCAGCAGCCCGGCCCGGTGCAGCGCGTCGCCCTCGGCCACGCCGTCGCGGAAGGTGCGCACCCGGTCCTTGTCGAACCCCAGATCGCCCAGGCACAGCGCGTCGCAAACCGTGGTGATGCCGGCGGCGACGCATTGCGCGTCATGCGCCAGCATCGCCGAGCGCGCCGGCCAGCGCGCATGGGTGCGCGGCTCCACCTGGCGTTCCAGATTGTCGGTGTGCAGATCGATCAGCCCGGGCAGCAGGAAATCCCCCTCGCAATCGATCGCGCCGGTCAGCGCCGACGTCCCTGCATCAACCTCCGCGATCCGCCCGTCGCGGATCACCAGGCTCCCCGCCACCACCGCATCGTCCAGCACCAGCCGGGCGCCGGTCAGAACCGTCTCGGCGCTCATGCCGCCTGACGGGCCGGTTCCACCGCGAACAGCCGGTCCGCCACCACATCGCGCGCCGCGTGGTCGTGCATCACGGTGACGATGGCGGTGCCGCCCGCCCGCGCCTCGGCGATCAGCCCCAGCACCGCGTCGCGGTTCTCCGGGTCCAGCGCCGCGGTGGGTTCGTCCAGCAGCAGGATCGGGTGGCCGGCGACGAACCCGCGCGCCAGGTTCACCCGCTGCTGCTCCCCGCCCGAGAACGTCGCCGGCGGCACCTCATGCAGCCGCGCCGGAATCCCCAGCCGTTCCAGCAGCGCCGCGGCGCGGGCCCGGGCGATCGCGGGGTCGGCCCCGCGCGCCTCCGCCGCCTCGGCCACCACCGCCAGCGTCGGCACCCGCGGCACCACGCGCAGGAACTGCGAGACATAGCCCAGCGTCTCGGCGCGGATATCCAGCACCACCCGCGGCGGCGCGGCGGCGAGATCCACCATCGCCCCGCGATGGCGCACCAGGATGCGCCCGGCCTCGGCGCGGTAGGTGCCGTAGAGGCAGCGCAGCAGGCTGGACTTGCCGGCCCCGGAGGGCCCCGCCAGCGCCACGCATTCGCCCGCCGCCACCTCGAAGGCGGCGAGGTCGGTCAGCACATCGAGCCTGAGCCCACCCTGGAGATGCAGGGTGAAGCCCTTGCTCAGCCCCTCGGCCCGCAGCATCAGCATCGGACTACCCCACCTCGGCCCGGTGAACGTCATGGACGGCGATCCCGCCCGGCGTATCGGCCACGCGGATCCAGTTCCGGTGCGCCAGCGTGGCCTTGGTATCCCGCAGCCCGGCCGCCCAGTGCTCGCGCATCGAAACGGCGGAGAACTCGTAATCCTTGGCTTGGCCCTCGTAAGCCGCCTGTTCGTAGATCAGGTGCAGCAAGGTCACTTCCGGCAGCCGCGCGCAGCTGGATTTCAGCGCCCGTTCCTCCGCGCTCAGGGCCTCGTCCGGCACCTTGTCGAACAGGGCGCGCAGCAGCCGCTGGCTGTGGAACCGCTCCTTGTAGAGGTCGGTGACCATCCGCGTGCGCGACGAATAGCGGATGTCCTTCTCGCGCGAGAGCACGTCCATCATGTCGCGCGGCAGCCGGCCGCGGGAGGAGAACAGATCCACCTGGAAGGTCAGCAACCGCGCGTCCCCCGCGTGGTCCAGCACGTGCTGCAGCGGGGTATTGGAGATCAGCCCGCCGTCCCAGTAGCAATCATCGCCGATGCGGACCATCGGGAACGCCGGCGGCAGTGCGCCGGAGGCCATCACGTGCTCGGGCCCGATCATGTCGGTGGTGGTATCGAAGAACCGGAAATTGCCCGACCGGATGGCGACCGCCCCGGCGGCGTAGCGGGTGGCGTTGTGGTTGAGCAGCTCGAAATCCACCAGCTGGCGCAGCGTCTCCCGCAACGGCGCGGTATCGTAGAGGCTGGTGGCGGTGCTGGCCCCGCGCGGGCTGAGCCAGGGGTTGGGAAATTGCGGGGCGAAGAACCCGGGCTGGCCGAACATCATGGCCTGTCCCGCGGCCAGCGTGTTCATCAGCCGCCGCGGCTCATCCCCGTCCACCGGGAACGGCCAGGCGGGGATGCCGAGCGGACGGGCGGTGATGGTGTCCCAGAACCGATGCAGCCGGTCCAGCCGATCCTCCGGCGCGTTACCGGCGATGATCGCCCCGTTGATGGCGCCGATCGAGACCCCGGCGACGAAATCGGGTTCGATCCCGGCCTCGTGCAGGGCCTGGTACACCCCGGCCTGATAGGCGCCGAGCGCGCCTCCCCCTTGCAGCACCAGTGCGATGCGGGTGCAGCCGGGCGGGCGGGCGGTTGTGTCGGCGGGGACGGTCGGGTGGTCCTGATCCATGAGGGTCTCCTTCACGCCTGTCATCGCACTTGTGGCGCCCGCGCGGGATGACAATATGGCAACCGCGATCAGATCGTCGCGGGGAGGCGGCCGACCAGCCCCGCAAGCGGGGAGGCGTGCCGGATGGACCCGCGGATCACCCGCCTGCACAAGCTCTTCGCGGCGGAGGTGACAGGCCTGGACCTCGCCGCCCCCCTGGAGGCCGAGACGCTGCGCTGGCTGTGGGGGGAAGTCTGCACCCATGCCGTGCTGGTGCTGCGTGGCCAGCGCCTGAGCGATGCGGCGCTGCGCGATTTCGCCGCCCGTTTCGGCCCGCTGGAGATCGGCCGTTCCGCCGCGCGCCCCGGCCGGCGGCGGCTGGCGATCCCGCAGATCGGCGACATCTCCAACCTGGACGAGGACGGGCGGGTGCGCGCGCTGGAGGACCGGCGCCGGCTGGACAGCCTGGGCAACCGGCTGTGGCACACCGATGCGTCCTATATGCCGGACCCGGTGGTGCTGGGATTTTTGCACGCGGTGACGCTGCCGCCGCCCTCCCCGTTCGGCAACGGGGAGACCGAGTTCGCCGACATGCGCGCTGCCTATGACGCGCTGGACCCCGGCGTCCAGGCGGCGATCGAGGGGCTGGTGGTGGAGCACGACGTGTTCTGGTCCCGCGCGCAGATCGGCTTCACCGCGTTCCCGGCCGGCGAGCGGGAGGCGTATCCGCCCTCGCCGCAGCCGCTGGTG
>DAHWNE010000443.1 GCA_027340195.1 Acetobacteraceae bacterium
CACCTGGCCCAGCAGGCGGGCGAGGCCAAGCACGCGCTCGGTCTCGTCGGGGGACAGGGCGGCCTGCTGCTTCACCTTCTTGTTGATGGTGGCGACCGGCAGGTTAAGCGCCGCCAGCCCCGCGCCCTGCCCCATGGGTACTTCGGCAAGAAGCTGCTTCACCGCCACCGCCGGAATACCGTGGCGGATCAACGCGACCCGCTCGAGCGGCGCGGCAAGGTAGAGGTCACGCGGCGACCCGGTGGGGGAACCGGGCGGGGCGCCAATGGTGACCGGATTGACCACCGGCGCCTCGCCGAACCCGCGCGCCGCCCGGCCAGGGGAGGGAGACTCGGGAAACGGGGCGCTGCCGGACATGGATATGCTCCTTTGAGCGATTTATAAGGGAGAATGAGCCGGACCGCAACCCCGTTTATCGCTTGGATGCCTCGTAGCGCGCCTTGTGTTCGGCGTTCGGCGGATACAGCCCTGGCAGCGGCAGGCCGCGCTCCACCTCGCCCATGATCCAGGCTTCCAGCCGCTCCTGTTCGGTGCCGCCGGCGACGACCTCATCGACGAAGGCGGCGGGGATCACCACCGCGCCGTCGGCATCGGCCAGGATCAGGTCGTTGGGGAATACCGCGACGCCGCCGCAGCCCACCGGCTCGCCCCAGCCGACGAAGGTGAGGCCCGCGACCGAGGGAGGTGCCGCGGCGCCGGCGCACCAGACCGGCAGGCCGGTGCCCAGCACGCCCGCCAGATCGCGCACCGCGCCGTCCGTCACCAGCGCGGTCAGGCCGCGCTTGGCCATGCGCGCGCAGAGGATATCGCCGAAGATACCGGCGTCGGTCACGCCCATCGCATCGACCACCGCGATCGCGCCCTCCGGCATCGCCTCAATCGCGGCGCGGGTGGAGATGGGCGAGGACCAGGATTCGGGGGTCGCCAGGTCCTCCCGCGCCGGGACGAAGCGCAGGGTGAAGGCGCGCCCGATCAGCCGCTTCTGCTCGGCGCGCAGCGGCTTCGGCCCGCGCATCCAGACGTTGCGCAGCCCCTTCTTCAACAGCAGTGTGGTGATGGTGGCCGAGGAGACGCCCTGCAGCGCCTCGATCACCGCGGCGTCGTCGGCCATGGCACGATCCTTTCCTTGGAGTTTCCCCGGCTATAGCGGGTCGGGAGCGGGGCGGGCAAGGCGTGTTCACGAATTGTTCTTGACTCGGGGCGCGCGGCATGGCGAACTCGCGTCAGGAAGGAGGTCTTCGGCCATGTCAGAGTGCGAACCCGAACCCGCCATCGCCATGCCCTCGCTCGCCCGCCGCGGCCGTGGTGCGGTGACCAACCCGCCCAACCGCTTCGCGCCGACCGCCAGCACCCCGTTCGACGACGGCTGGGGCAGCCTTGAGGCCGACCCGCCGGCGCCGCTGCCCACCACCCTGATCCGCGATGCGACCCGCGGCGCGATCAGTTGGAACAGCTCCCCCGACATCGGCTTCGACCGGGCGCTCAACCCGTACCGGGGCTGCGAACACGGCTGCATCTACTGCTACGCCCGCCCGACCCATGCCTATCTCGGCTACTCGCCGGGGCTCGATTTCGAGACCAAGCTGGTCTTCAAGCCCGAGGTCGCGGCGCTGCTGGAGAAGGAGCTGCGCAAGCCGGGCTATGTCGCGCGCCCGATCGCGCTGGGGTCCAACACCGATCCGTATCAGCCGGTGGAGCGGACCCTGCGGCTGACGCGGGCCGTGCTCGAAGTGTTGGACCGGTTCAACCATCCGGTCACCATCGTCACCAAATCCGCCGGCGTGCTGCGCGACCTCGACATCCTGACCCGGCTGGCGGAACGGCGGCTGGTGCGGGTGGCGATCTCGGTGACCACGCTGGACCCGGCACTGGCGCGGCGGATGGAGCCGCGGGCGGCCGCACCGGCGCGCCGGCTGGCCGCCATCGCGGCATTGGCCGAGGCCGGGGTGCCGGCCGCGGTGATGGCCGCGCCGATGATCCCTGGCCTGAACGATGCCGAGATGGAACGCATCCTCGAGGCCGCCGCCGGCGCCGGCGCGACCTCGGCCGCCTGGGTGCTGCTGCGTCTGCCGAACGAACTCGCGCAGATGTTCACCGACTGGCTGAACGAGCACATGCCCGACCGGGCCCGCCGTGTGCTGGCGCTGGTGCGGGAGACCCGCGGCGGCACGCTGTCGGACCCGCGGTTTCACAGCCGCATGACCGGCGCCGGCCCCTATGCGGGGCTGCTGGCGCAGCGCTTCGCCCGCGCCGCGCGCCGGCTGGGGCTCGCCGATGCGCGCGCGCCGCTGGATGCGTCCGCCTTCGCGGTGCCGGCGGCAGGCGGGGAGGCACCGGCGCCGGCGCAGCTCAGCCTGTTGTGAGGGGCAGCCGCGGTCCGCTCACCCGCGGGCGGCATCCTCCAGCACCATCGCCGCCGCCTTCTCGCCGATCATGATCGACGGCGCGTTGGTATTCCCGGCAACGATCTGCGGCATGATCGAGGCGTCCGCCACCCGTAGCCCGCGCAGCCCATGCACGCGAAGGCGCGGATCGACCACCGCATCCGCCCCGTGCCCCATTCGGCACGTCCCCACGGGGTGCAGGTTGGACACACCGCGGGCCCGGATATCCGCCTCAAGCGCGGCGTCCGAGGCGACCTGCGGCCCCGGCAGCGTCTCGGCGGCGATATAGGGCGCCAGCGCCGGCTGAGCGGCGATCCGCCGCGCCCAGCGCATCCCCGCCAGCATCGCCTGCATGTCGTAGCGGGTGCGCAGGAAATTGAAGCGGATCTCGGGCGGGGCCATGGGATCGGGCGATTTCAGCCGCACCGTGCCGCGCCCTTCGGGGCGTAGATGCACCGGGCTGATGGAAAACCCGGGGAACGGGTGCGAACGGATGCCCTCGCGGGTGCGCTCCATCGTGCTCCAGGCGAAGCAGTTGATCTGCAGGTCCGGCCGTTCCAACCCCGGATCGCTTTTCACGAACGCGCCCACATAGAGACCGTTGCCCGCCATCTCCCCCTTGCGCTGGGTCATGTAGCGCCAGCCGGCGCGCAGCCGGCGCAGCGCGCTGTAGTTCATCTCGTTCAGCGTGATCGGCTTCGTGCAGCGATAGGTGATGTAGCTGTTGAAATGCTCATGCAGATTGGCCCCGACCGCGGGCAGGTCGTGCAGCACCGGAACGCCGCGCTCCTGCAGATGCGCGGCGGGACCGATCCCGGACAGCATCAGCAACTGCGGCGAGCCATACACCCCGCCCGAGACGACCACCTCCCGCCGGGCCCGGGCGATGCGGGTCTCGTTGCCCTGGCGGTATTCCACCCCCACCGCGCGCCCCTCCTCGATCAGCACCCTGGTCGCGTGCGCCTCCGGCACGATGGCCAGGTTGGGTCGGTTGCGGGCGGGGTTGAGGTAGGCGACCGCCGCCGACCAGCGCTGCCCGTTCTTGGTGGTGGTCTGGTAGTAGCCGGCGCCCTCCTGCCGGGCGCCGTTGAAATCCGGGTTGGCGGGGATGCCGGCCTCGAGGCAGGCCCGCAGGATCGCCTCGCCGATCTCCCAGCGTTGCGGCTGGTCGGCCACGTGCAGCGGGCCGCCGACGCCGTGGAACTCGTCCTCACCGCGTTCCTGATCCTCGGCGCGGCGGAAGAAGGGGAGCACGGACTCCCAGTCCCAGCCCTCGCAGCCCAGCTGGCGCCATTGGTCGTAGTCGGCGTGGTTGCCGCGCATATAGACCATGCCGTTGATGGCGCTGGTCCCGCCCAACACCTTGCCGCGCGGCTGATACATGATGCGGTTGTTGAGGCCGGGTTCCGGCTCGGAATCGAACATCCAATTGTGCTCGGGATCGCAGAACAGCTTGGCGTAGCCCAGCGGGATGTGGATCCACGGGTTGCGGTCGCGCTTGCCCGCTTCCAGCAGCAGCACGCGGTAGCGCCCGGATTCGGACAGTCGGGCGGCCACCGCGCAGCCGGCCGATCCGGCCCCGGTGACGATGAAATCGAAGCTGTCGGCGTCGTCGGTCATGCGGGTCCCGGCTGGCAAAGGGCGATGCGATGATGTTCGGTATCGCCGATGAACAGGGTGCCGCCCGGCCCCTCCGCCACCCCGTGCGGACGCGCGAGGCCGGAGGCGACGGTGGTGACGATGCCGTTGCGGTCGATGCGGCGGATGCGGTTGGTCTCGGTATCGACGATCAGGATGGCGCCGTCGCGGCAGACCGCGAGTTCCTTCGGCGCGGCGAA
>DAHWNE010000448.1 GCA_027340195.1 Acetobacteraceae bacterium
TCGGGTCGCGCCACAATCTCCGCCTCGGCCGCCGCCCGAGCCTCAGCGGTCAGCAGCCGCGCCGCCGCCCGCTCATAGCCGCGCGTCGCAATCACCCGCATATGCGCGCAATCCATATACGACAGCGTAGGGGAGCTTCAAGCCCCGGCACCGCGGCGGCTTGGGTCACCCCGCCGCCCGCAATGGCACCACCGCGCCGGCCGGCTCCGCCTCGCCCATGCGCGCCAGCGTCTCGCGCGCCACCGCGTCCGCGGCGGCCAGCAACGGCGCATCGGCAAGGTGGGTGTAGCGGGCGGTGATCCCGCCCGACCGGTGCCCGATCAGCGTGCCGATGGTGGGTTCGGATAGGCCAAGGTCGCCGCCGAGGCTGGCGAAGGAATGACGCAACACGTGCGGCGTCACGTCCGCCGGCAGTTCGGCAAGCTTGGCGAGCCGTGCGAACAGCTTGGGGAAGCCCGCCATCACCCCATCGCCCCGGGTGGCGCGGAACACCAGCGCGGAGTCGCCGGACCGGGGAAGCGCGGTCAGCAGATCGCACGCGGCGCGGGCCAATGGGCGCACCGATCGGCCGGTCTTGGTATCGGGCAGCGTCGCCACCCGTCGAACCAGGTCAACATCGCGCCACCGCAACGCCAGCGCCTCGCCGCTGCGCCATCCGGTCAGGGCCAGGAAACGGGCGCACGCCACCGCCGGCGGCCAGATCGCGCCCTCGGCCTTGCGGAGCCCGGCGCCGAGCGCGGCGTATTCGTCATCGGACAGCCGCCGCTCCCGCTTCTGATCGGCGAAGCGCATCACCCCGCGCACCGGGTTGTCAGCCCGCAGCCGCTTGGCGACAGCATAGGTGAAGATCGCGCCCAGCAACCCGATGGTCCGGGTGGCCACGCCGCGCCCGCCGCGCACATGCGACAGACCGCGCGGCTTGCCGGTTTTGGTCCGCGCCGCCGTCTCGCCCTCGGCGATGGCGTGCATCAGGCGTTCGACATCTTCCCGCCGCACCGCCGGCACCGCCAGCCGGCCGAGGATCGGCTTGATGTGCCGCTCGATCCGACCGCGGTCGGATAGCAGGGTGCTGGCCCGCTTCGCTTCCCGCCGGCAGGTCAGCAACCGGCCGGCCTCGGCGTCGGCAAGATACTGGTCACAGAGTTCGGTGACAGTCAGGGCGTGACGGCGGGCTTGCTTGGCCTCGGCCGGGTCAGCGCCCTTCACCACCTCGCCCAGCAACCGCAGCGCCTCGGCGCGGGCCAGGTCGGGCGTCCAGGGGGCGCCATGCCGGCCGATCGTGTGCCAGCGGGCGCGCCCCTCGGCGGTTCGATACTTCAGCACATAAGCTACCGCCTCGCCGGTCTGGCGCCGCGCGGCCAAGCCCGGGACGGTCGCATCCCACAGGACCGCGCCGGGGGCCATCGCCCGGATTTCCCGCAGCCCGATCCGCACCCGCTCGCCCTTATCGATCCGATCCCGATTTGACTTAGCTACCACATAGCTACCACATAGCTACCAGCCGCGCGCAAACCGTAGCAAATCAGGGCGAAGGTGGTCAAGGATAAAGCATTGTCGAAGTAGGGGTTTTTCAAACCCGTGCGGGGTAGCTACAAACCCACGCAAACCCCCGAAATCGTCCTCCGAAGGCGAAGGTCGCACGTTCGAATCGTGTCGGGTCCGCCAAGCGCCCCTGCCGTCGCGCCAACCCCGCGCCTCAGCCTCACCCCGCCAGCGCCACCGCGAACTCCGCCTCCGTCTTCGCCCGCACCTCCGCCACGCTCACCTCCGGCGCCAGCTCGATCAGCGTCAGCCCCGGCCGGCCCACGGCGAACACCCCGAGCTCGGTCACCACCAGATCCACCACCCCCGCCCCGGTCAGCGGCAGGGAGCACGCCCGCAGCAGCTTGGGCTTGCCGCCGGCGGTATGCTCCATCAGCACCACCACCCGCTTCACCCCGGCCACCAAATCCATCGCGCCGCCCATCCCCTTCACCATCTTGCCGGGGATCATCCAGTTCGCCAGGTCGCCGTTCTCCGCCACCTGCAGCGCGCCCAGGATCGAGATATCGATGTGCCCGCCGCGCACCATCCCGAAACTCGCCGCCGAATCGAAGAAGCTGGTGGTGGGCAGTTCGGTGACGGTCTGCTTGCCGGCGTTGATGAGGTCGGCATCCTCCTCCCCCTCGAACGGAAACGGCCCCATGCCCAGCATCCCGTTCTCGGAATGCAGCTGGATCGACATCCCCTCGGGGATGTGATTGGCCACCAGGGTCGGAATGCCGATCCCCAGATTGACATAGAAGCCGTCGCGGAGTTCCCGCGCCGCGCGGGCCGCCATCTGGTCGCGTGTCCAGGCCATGGATCCGGTCTCCTACTACCGCTTGCGGATGGTGCGCTGCTCAATCCGCTTTTCCACCTCGGCAAGCGGAACGATCCGATCGACAAAAATCCCCGGCGTGATGATATGATCGGGGTCGATCCCGCCGGGAGGCACCATCGCCTCCACCTCCACCACCGTGGTCCGTCCCGCGGTCGCCATGATCGGATTGAAATTGCGCGCGGTCTTGCGATAGATCAGGTTGCCCTCGGGATCGGCCTTCCAGGCGTGGATAATCGCCAGATCCGCGGTCAGCCCCCGCTCCATCACATAGGTCCGGCCGTCGAACTCCTGCGTCGGCTTGCCCTTGGCGATGTCGGTGCCGGCACCGGTGGCGGTGAAGAAGGCGGGAATACCGGCGCCGCCGGCGCGGATCCGTTCCGCCAGGGTGCCCTGCGGGTTGAACTCGATCTCGAGCTCGCCGGCCAGGTACTGCCGCGCGAAGGTGGCGTTCTCGCCCACATAGGAGCTGATCATCCGCCGGATCTGACGGGTTGCCAGCAGCAGCCCCAGCCCCGCGTCATCGATCCCGGCGTTGTTGGAGATCACCGTGAGATCCTTCACCCCGCTGTCGCGGATCGCCGCGATCAGCGCCGCGGGGATGCCGCACAGCCCGAAGCCGCCGGACATGATGGTCATGCCGTCGTGCAGCAAGCCGGCGAGCGCCGCCGAAGCATCGGGGTAGAGCTTGTTGACCGCCATCACCGCACCTCCTGTCGCGGCGAAGGGATGCCAGCCCACACCGCCCCGGGCAAGAGGCGCTATCCCGCCGGCGCCACCGCCAGCGCCCACAGCCGCGCGCCCCCGGTCAGCCCGTCCTCGTTCGCCACCGTGGTCACGTCCTCGGCCAAGCTCTCCGTCAGCAGCCGTGCATTGCCGCCGCCGATGTAGAGATGGTCGAACCCGGTCAGCACCCGCAGCTGGGCGACCACCCGCTCCAGCCGCTTGCGCCAGTGCTTGCGCCCGACCTCCTCCAGCGCCGCCTCCCCCACGAACTGGTCGTAGGTGAGCTTCTTCCACGCCGGGTGCTGG
>DAHWNE010000012.1 GCA_027340195.1 Acetobacteraceae bacterium
CCACGCGGAACCCTGACCACCCGCTACGCCGCCCGCGCCGCCGGTGCCGCCAGCAATCCCGCCGCCACCAGCGCCGCCCGCAGCCGCGCCCGCTCGGCCGGCGTGATCCGCACCAGCGGCGGGCGCACCACCGCGCGCGCCTGCCGGCCCAGCATCACCAGGCACTCCTTCATCCGGTTGTGCATATCCAGCGCCGGCGCGGCATAGAACGCCTCCGCCAGCGGATGGATGCGCTCGTGCACCGCCCGCGCCGCCGGCAGATCCCCCGCCTGCACCGCCCGCCACAGCGCCACCTGCAACTCCGGGATCACGCTGCCCGAACCGGACAGCAGCCCGTTGCACCCCAGCACCAGCGAGGCCATCAGCCAGGCGCTGTGCGTGGACAGCACGTTCACCGGCCGCGCCAGCCCCTGCAACGTGCGGATATGCCGCTCGTGCAGCACCGGGTCGTTGCACCAGTCCTTGATCGCCCGGATCGACGGGATCGTCTCCGCCAGCCGCACCAGCGTCTCCAGCGGATAGGACACGGTGGATCGTTCCGGATAGGCGAACACGATCAGCGGCAGGTCGGTCGCCGCGGCGATGGCGCCGAAATGCGCGAGCGCCATCTCCGGCCGCAACTGCCCGCCCATCCCGAACACCTGGGAGGGGAACACCAGCAGCGCCGAAGCCCCCTCGGCCGCCGCCATGCGCGCGATCCGCGCCGCGTTGGCGCTGCCGTCCGCCCACACCCCGGAGATCACCGGCAGCCGGTCGCCGAGCTCGGCCAGGGTCAGCGCCAGCACGCGCTGCTGCTCGGCCTCGGTGCAGGCATGAACCTCCGAGGCATGGCCGTTGACGGTGATCGCCGAGATCCCCTCGGTCGCGGCGACGTCGCGCAGATGCCGCCGTGTCTCCGCCGCGTCGATGCCGCCGTCGTCGTCGAACGCCAGCAGAGTGGCGGGTATCACGCCGTGAGGAACGAACGTGCGCGCGGACATGGGCTTTCTCCCTGGGGCACTCGCCCTTGGAACGCCGGCAGGGTTCCCGATTCCGCGCCCCCGGGCAAGAGCCTGCCGCTCCGCCATTCCCGCCCCGCCATTCCCGCCTTTGGCCGAACCCGCTATCTTCCCCCCGCATCGCCCAGGGACCAAGCATGTCCGAACCGACCGGCCCGGCCAACGGCGAGGACATCCTCGCCCGCATCTGCGCCGCCACCCGCGCCGAAGTGGCCACCCGCAAGGCCACCACCACCCGTGACGTCTTGCAGCAGGCCATCGCCCAAGCCGGCCCTCCGCGCGGGTTCGGCCGCGCCATCAAGCACGCCACCGGCGCCGGCGAATACGGGTTGATTGCCGAAATCAAGAAAGCCTCCCCCTCCGGCGGGCTGATCCGCGCCGAGTTCGACCCGGTGCAACTCGCCCGCGGCTATCAGGCGGGCGGCGCCACCTGCCTCTCGGTGCTGACCAATGCCCCGTTCTTCCAGGGCAGCCCCGACGACTTGGTGGCCGCCCGCGGCGCCTGCGACCTGCCGGTGCTGCGTAAGGAGTTCATCCTCGATCCCTGGCAGGTGCTGGAAAGCCGCGCCCTCGGCGCCGACTGCATCCTGCTCATCATGGCGGCGCTGACCGACGCCGAGGCCCGCGAACTCGAAGCCGCCGCCCGCGAACTCGACATGGACGTGCTGGCCGAAGTCCACGACCGCCGCGAGCTGGATCGCGCGCTGGGCCTGCAGACCCAGCTGATCGGCATCAACAACCGCAACCTCCGCACCCTCGCCACCGACCTCGCCACCACCGAGGAATTGGCCCCGCTGGTCCCGCCCGACCGGTTCCTGGTGGCCGAAAGCGGCATCACCGGCCCGGCCGATCTGCGCCGGCTGGCCGCGGTCGGCACCTTCTGCTTCCTGGTCGGCGAGAGCCTGATGCGCCAGCCGGACGTGGAACAGGCGGTGCGCGACCTGCTGGCCGAGCACCCGCCGCGCCCGGTTCCGCCCGCCCCCGATCCCGACGAGGCCCGCCCGGTCCCATGAGCACGCTGACCCATTTCGACTCCGCCGGCCGCGCCGCGATGGTGGATGTCTCGAGCAAGGACGTGACCGTCCGCTCCGCCACCGCGCGGGCGCGGATCACCATGCAGCCGGCCACGCTCGCGCTGATCCAGTCCGGCACCGCGAAGAAGGGCGACGTGCTGGGGGTGGCGCGGCTGGCCGGGATCATGGCCGCCAAGCGCACCGCCGATCTCATCCCGCTCTGCCACCCGCTGCCGATCGACGCGGTCAACCTGGAGCTCACCGCCGATCCCGCCGGCCCGGCGGTGGAGATCGCCGCCACCGTGCGCACCACCGGGCGCACCGGGGTGGAGATGGAGGCGCTGACCGCGGCCACCATCGCCGCGCTGACGGTGTACGACATGTGCAAATCCGCCGACCGCGCGATGCGGATCGAGGCGGTGCGCCTGACCGCCAAGGACGGCGGGAAGTCCGGCGCCTTCCGCCAGGAGTAGCGGCGATGATCCCCGTCGAAGACGCCCGCGCCCGCATCCTGGCCGACCTCCGCCCGGTGGCGGCCGAGGTCATCGCCCTGGCCGAGGCCTGGGGCCGGGTCACCGCCGCCCCGATCCGCGCCCGGCTGACCCAGCCGCCGGCCGATGTCTCGGCGATGGACGGCTACGCGCTGCGCGCCGTCGACGGCACGCTCGGGGCCAGCCTGCGCCTGATCGGCAGCGCCCCGGCCGGGCATCCGTTCGCCGGCAGCGTCGGCCCGGGGGAAACGGTCCGTATCTTCACCGGCTCGGTGGTCCCAACCGGGGCGGATGCGATCCTGCTCCAGGAGGACGCCACCGCCGACGGCACCAGCATCCGCGTCAACGAGGCCGTGCGCGCCGGCCGGCACATCCGCCGCGCCGGGCAGGATTTCGCCGCCGGCGACGTGCTGGTCCCGGAAGGGCGGCGCATGACCGCGCGCGATGTCGGCCTCGCCGCCTCCGGCAATCATCCCTGGGTGACGGTGCGCCGCCGCCCGGTGGTGGCGGTGCTGGCCACCGGTGATGAGATCGCCCTGCCCGGGGAGCCGATCCCCCCCGGCGGCATCGTCTCCTCCAACGCCCACGCCCTGGCCGGGCTGATCCGCGGCGCCGGCGCCACCCCGATAGTGCTGCCGGTCGCCGCCGACGATCCGGCCGCCATCGGCGCGGTGGCCGACGCCCTGGCCGGGGTGGATCTGCTGGTCACCACCGGCGGGGCCAGCGTGGGCGAGCACGATCTGGTGATCTCCGCCCTGTCGGCGCGCGGGCTGCGGGTGGATTTCTGGAAGATCGCCATGCGCCCGGGCAAGCCGCTGGTGTTCGGCCGGATGGCGGGCGGCGGCGTGCCGTTCCTCGGCCTGCCCGGCAACCCGGTCTCGGCGCTGGTCTGCGCGGTGCTGTTCCTTGGCCCCGCGCTGGCGGTGCTGTCCGGCCTGCCCGCCGCCGCGCCGCCCAGGGAAACCGCCATCCTGGGCACCGCGCTGCCGGCCAACGACCAGCGCGCCGATCATCTGCGCGCCACGCTCGCCACCGACGCCGCCGGGCGGACCGTCGCCACCCCCTTCACCGTGCAGGATTCGGCGCTGCTGCGCCGGCTGGCCCAGGCCGACGCGCTGGTCCTGCGCGCCCCGCACGCGCCGCCGCTGCCGGAAGGCGCCGAGGTCGAGATCATCCGCCTCGA
>DAHWNE010000026.1 GCA_027340195.1 Acetobacteraceae bacterium
CGGATCGCGGCACGGGTCGCCGGCGGCATCGGGTCGTCGGCGAACTCGGTCGGCAGCCCGCCCACCGCGCGCACGCCGTGCGCGCGGCACCAGCGCAGGAAGGCCACGATCAGGGTGGTGCCGTAGCCGCCGCGGATCTCCGCCGCGGTGGCATGGAACGGATGCGCGCGGGCCAGCACCGGCCGGTACGGCGCGGCCAGCGCCAGCGTGGCGCCCACATGGTCGCCGAACCGGTTGGTCCGCCCCTCGGCCGCGGCGCGCGGGTCGTGGAACCCCGCCGCCACCAGCGCGGTCTCGATCGGCGCCATCAGCGCGTAGCGCAGGTCGAAGGAGAACGCGGCCCCCAGCCAGCGGTCCGGCGGCAGGCGCGCCAGGGTGGCCCAGTCGTGGCGGAACATGATCGCCGCGTCCGGCCCCATCATGGTGGCGGACCGGGTGCGGACATATTGCGCCTCCTCCATCGGCAGATAGACGGTATCGCCCGGGTGCAGCAGGGGTTCCCAGCGCGCGAACAGGTAGTCGAGCCCGATTCCCACCGCCACGCCGCCGTTGACGCAGGGGGTGCGCAGGATCGGCTGGATCACCGCGCAGGAATGCGAATAGGGGCCGTTGGAGCCGGCCAGGATCACCAGCTTCGGCCGCAGGATGGAGGCTCCCCGGGTCAGCTTCATGTCGATCTGCCGGCGCAGGAACCCGTAGGCCAGCGGCCGGTCCAGCACGAAGCCGAACAGGGTCAGATAGAGCAACAGCGAGGTGAGGCAGGCGGCCAGCAGGCGGGCGACCGGCCCGATCCGGGAAGCGGAGCGGGCGTGCGCGCCATCGGATGCGATGGCCTCGGGCATCGGTTCAGAACCGGAAATAGAGGAACGGCACCACCCTGGGCGCGAAGAACAGCGCCTGGACGGTGAAGGCGAAGCCCGCCACCAGCGCCAGGCCGCGGCCCCGCTCGGAGAGCTTGTGCAGCGGCGGGGCGACGAGCGCGATCCCCCAGCCCAGCGCCAGGCAGGCCGAGACTTCCGGGAAGCTCAGCGTGCGCGCGGCGCCGAGATGCGCGAGCAGCGGCACCGGGCGCGCGATCCAACCCAGCATCGGCGCCCAGGCCACGATCATCGCCGGCAGGGCGATGCCGTGCAGCCCGATCAGCCCTGCCAGCACCGAGCCGGCGACGGTCAGGTTGGCGGCGCGGAACGGCACCCAGGCCACCAGCACCGCGAGCAGGGTGAGCGCCTGCGCCGGCACCGCCGCAAGCCGTCCCCCGGCGCGGCGAAAGCCGCGATGGATGGCCAGGAACAACCCGTGCAGCCCGCCCCACAGCACGAACCGCCAGGCGGCGCCGTGCCACAGCCCGCAGGCCAGCATGGTCAGCATCAGGTTGCGCGCCTGCGCCCAGGCCCCGCCGCGCGAGCCGCCCATCGGGATATAGAGGAAATCCCGCAGGAACACCCCGAGGGTGATATGCCAGCGCCGCCAGAAATCGGCGATATCGCGGGATTTGTAGGGGCTGTCGAAATTGATCGGGAAGCGCACGTTCAGCATCCGCGCCAGGCCGATCGCCATGTCGGAATAACCTGAGAAGTCGAAATAGATCTGCAAGCCGTAGGCGGCGGTGGCGTACCAGGCCGAGAAGAAGCTCAGCGCCGCCCCGTGTGCCGCCGCATCGAAGCCGGTATCGGCGAAGCGGGCGAACAGATCCGCCAGCACCAGCTTCTTGGCCAGGCCGAGCAGGAAAATCGTGGTTCCCTCGGCCAGGGCCGCGCTGCGCGGGCGCGCCATCTCGGGGGAGAGCAGCTGCGGGATGATCTCGCGCGGGCGGACGATCGGGCCGGCGATCAGGTGGGGGAAGAAGGCGACGAAAGCGGCGTAGCCCAGGAAGCCGGGATCGGGTGCCGCCGGATCCCGCCGGTCGGCAAGATACATGATCTGCTGGAAGGTGAAAAAGCTGATCGCCAGGGGCAGGAAGATCCGCAGCTCCGGTGCCTGGCGGCCGAACAGCGCGGCGACGGTCGCGGCCAGGAAGCCGGCATATTTGAACCAGCCGAGCAGGCCGAGATTGCCGACCACGCCGAGGATGAACCATCGCCGCGCGGTGTTCCCCCTGCCTGCCCGCGCGGCCCGCGCGATGCGCTGGCCGATCAGGAAATTGCCGAGGATGGAACCGGCCAGCAGCGCCACGAAGGGCGGCTTCCACCAAGCGTAGAACACCAGGCTGGCGACAATGAGGGTGCCGAGCGCGGCGCGTGTCCCCCGCAGCCGCCCGGCGGCGAATATCGCCGTCAGGGCAAGCGGCAGGAACCCGAGGATGAAGGGTTGCGAGTTGAACAGCACGCCCGGGGCCTTCGCGGGGGAGGGGCGGATGTTCCCCGCGAAGCCCTAAGCGGCGGTAAACGCCCCGGTCAGCCGCGCTGGCCCGGGGGGACGTAATCGCGCCGCGTGGGGCCGGTGTAGATCTGGCGCGGGCGGCCGATACGCTGTTCGGGGTCCTCGATCATCTCGGCCCATTGGCTGATCCAGCCCACGGTGCGGCTGACCGCGAACAGGGCGGTGAACATCGAGGTCGGGAAGCCCATCGCCTTGAGGATGATGCCGGAGTAGAAATCGACGTTCGGATACAGCTTGCGATCGACGAAATACTTGTCGTTGAGCGCGATCTTCTCGAGCTCCATGGCAAGGTCGAGCAGCGGGTCGCCCTTGATGCCGAGCTCGGCCAGCACGTCGTGACAGGCCTTCTGGATGATCTTCGCGCGCGGATCGTAGTTCTTATAGACACGATGGCCGAAGCCCATCAGCTTGGTGTGGCTGCCCTTGTCTTTCACCTCGGACAGGAACTCGGGGATGTTGCGGACATGGCCGATCTCGGCCAGCATCTTCAGCACCGCCTCGTTGGCGCCGCCATGCGCGGGTCCCCACAGGCTGGCGATGCCGGCGGCGATGCAGGCGAACGGGTTGGCCCCGGTGGAACCGGACAGCCGCACGGTGGAGGTGGAGGCGTTCTGCTCGTGGTCGGCGTGCAGGATCATGATGAGATCCATCGCGCGCGCCAGGATCGGGTTGACCTTGTAGTCCTCCGATGGGACGGCGTTGAACATGTAGAGGAAGTTCTCAGCGTAGCCGAGCCGGTTCTGCGGATACATGAACGGCTGGCCGATATTGTACTTGTGCGCCCAGGCGGCGATGGTGGGCATCTTGGCGATCAGACGGAACGCGCTGATGCGCCGGTGCTCCGGATTATTG
>DAHWNE010000060.1 GCA_027340195.1 Acetobacteraceae bacterium
ATCGCCGAGGAGCCGGTGGAAGCCCGCCCCGGCCCCGCCGCCAAGGCCGCGCCCGGTCGCGCAATCGGCTTCGTACCGCTGGCCGGCACCGCCCAGCCCCCACCGCGCACGCCCACCGGCATGGTCGAGCTCGACCGCGTGCTGGGCGGCGGGCTGGTCGCCGCATCGGCGGTGCTGGTCGGCGGTGATCCGGGGATCGGCAAATCCACCTTGCTGCTCCAGGTCGCCGCCGCGATGGCCGAGGCCGGGCGTCCCGTGCTCTACGTCTCGGGCGAGGAATCGATCGACCAGATCCGCCTGCGCGCAACCCGCCTCGGGGTGGCGGGGGCGCCCTTGCACCTGGCCGCCGCGGTCAACCTCCGCGACATCGCCGCCGCGCTCGAGACCGCCCGGGCCGCGCTGGTGGTGATCGATTCCATCCAGACCATGTGGCTCGACAGCATCGACAGCGCGCCGGGCACCGTCACCCAGGTCCGCGCCGCCTCGTTCGAACTGATCCGCCTGGCCAAGTCGCGCGGCTTCGCCCTGGTGCTGGTGGGGCATGTCACCAAGGAAGGCGCGCTGGCCGGCCCGCGGGTGGTGGAGCACATGGTCGATGCGGTGCTCTATTTCGAGGGCGATCGCGGCCACCAGTTCCGCATCCTGCGCGGGGTCAAGAACCGCTTCGGCGCCACCGACGAGATCGGCGTGTTCGAGATGACCGATCGCGGCCTCGCCGAGGTGGCCAACCCCTCGGCGCTGTTCCTGGCGGAGCGGCGCGGCAACATCGCCGGCAGCGCGGTGTTCGCCGGGCTCGAGGGCACCCGCCCGGTGCTGCTGGAAGTACAGGCGCTGCTGGCGCCCAACCCGGGCGGCGCGCCGCGGCGGTCGGTCATCGGCTGGGACGGCGGGCGGCTTTCGATGCTGCTCGCGGTGCTGGAAACCCGCTGCGGCCTGCGCCTCGGCGCCAGCGACGTCTATCTCAACGTCGCCGGCGGGCTGCGCGTGAGCGAGCCGGCGGCCGATCTGGCGGTGGCGGCGGCGCTGGTCTCGGCGGTCACCGACCAGCCCACGTCGCCCGGAATGGTGTATTTCGGCGAAGTGGGGTTGTCGGGCGAGGTGCGGCAGGTGGCGCAGGCGGAGGCGCGGCTCAAGGAAGCGGCGAAGCTGGGCTTCGATGCCGCCTGCCTGCCGCGGCGGGTGGCGCGCGGGGCGCGGACGCTGGCCGCCCCGTCCGGGCTGCGCCTCGACGAGATCGGGCATCTCTCGGACCTGGTGGCGCGCTTCGCGGCCAAGGCGGGCGCGGCATGACCTGGGTGGATGTCGCGGTCCTGGCCGGGCTCGCGGTCTCCGGGTTGATCGGGCTGCTACGCGGCTTCGTGCGCGAGGTGCTGGGCATCGCCGGCTGGGTGGGGGCGGGGATCATCGCGGTCTGGGCGCATCGGCCGGTGATGGCCTGGCTCGCGCCGCAACTCGGGCCGCATTCGGCGCTGGCCGATCCGCTGGCCTATGGCCTCACCTTCGTGGTGGCGCTGACCGTGCTGCTGGTGCTGACCCATCTCATCAGCCGCGGCGTCCATCGGGTCGGTCTGGGGGGGATCGACCGGCTGTTGGGGCTGGTATTCGGTCTCGCCCGGGGTGCGGCGGTGGTCGCGGTCGCCTATATGCTGGCACAGATGCTGATCCCGGTGCAGAACTGGCCGCCGGCGGTGCGGCAGTCGCGGAGCCTGCCGCTGGTTTACGACCTCGCGCGCTGGGCGGTGGACCTGCTTCCGCCGGCGGAGCGTCCGCGCCTGCTCGCGCCCTCGGGCAAGCCGCCGGCCGGTCTGCCGGCGGGGCTGATGCTGCCATCCGTGCCGCGCCTGCATGCTCAGCTGGAGAACGTCACGCAATGATCCGTGCCATCGACGATGCCGATCATCCGCATGAAGAATGTGGCGTGTTCGGGGTCTGGAACGTCCCCGACGCCGCCGCCGTTACGGCACTCGGCCTGCACGCGCTGCAGCATCGCGGCCAGGAGGCGACCGGCATCGTCACCTATGACGGCGCCCGATTCCATTCGCATCGCGGGCTCGGGCTGGTGGGCGATAATTTCTCCAACGCCCGTGTCATCGCCTCCCTGCCCGGGCGGATCGGGATCGGCCACAACCGCTACGCCACCACCGGCGAGACCATCCTGCGCAACGTTCAGCCGCTCTATGCCGATTTCGAGTTCGGCGGGTTCGCGGTGGCGCATAACGGCAACCTGACCAACGCGCATCTGCTGCACCGCGCGCTGGTGCGCCGCGGCTGCCTGTTCCAGTCCACCACCGATTCGGAAGTCTTCGTCCACCTGATCGCGATCAGCCTCTATTCCACCGTGGTGGACCGGCTGATCGACGCGCTGAAGCAGGTGGTCGGCGCCTATTCGCTGGTGGCGCTGTCGAACGAGGCGCTGATGGGCGTGCGCGATCCGATGGGGGTGCGCCCGTTGATCCTGGGCCGCATCGCCGGCGCGGAGTCCGGCGCCGGCTGGGTGCTGGCCTCCGAGACCTGCGCCCTCGATATCGTCGGCGCCGAGTTCGTCCGCGACGTCGAACCCGGGGAGATCGTGGTGATCGACGCCCAGGGGGTGCGCAGCATCAAGCCGTTCTCCCGCGCCCCGGAGCGGTTCTGCGTGTTCGAATACATCTATTTCGCCCGCCCCGATTCCATCATGGAGGGCACGCCGGTCTATACCGCGCGCAAGCGGATCGGCGCCGAGCTGGCGCGCGAATCCGCCGTCCCCGCCGACGTGGTGGTGCCGGTCCCGGACTCGGGGGTGCCGGCGGCCATGGGCTTCGCCGCGGAAAGCGGCATCCCGTTCGAGCTCGGCATCATCCGCAACCACTATGTCGGCCGCACCTTCATCGAGCCGACCGACCACATCCGCAACCTCGGCGTGAAGCTCAAACATTCCGCCAACCGCGCCATGCTGGCCGGGCAGCGGGTGATCCTGGTCGATGATTCGATCGTCCGCGGCACCACCAGCCGCAAGATCGTGGAGATGGTGCGCGCCGCCGGGGCGCGCGAAGTCCACATGCGCATCTCCTCCCCGCCCACCACCCATTCCTGCTTCTACGGCATCGACACGCCGGAGCGGAGCAAGCTTCTGGCCGCGCGCTTTACCCCGGACGAGATGGCCGGCCAGATCGGTGCCGACAGCCTGGCCTTCGTCTCCATCGACGGGATGTACCGCGCCCTCGGCAAGCCCGGGCGCGATGCCGCCGAACCCCGCTATTGCGATGCCTGTTTCACCGGAGACTACCCGATTCCCC
>DAHWNE010000083.1 GCA_027340195.1 Acetobacteraceae bacterium
ATATTGGAGTGAAGAGGCATCGTATGAACCGCGTCAATCCTGTCGGCCCGCGCGTCAAGCGCCGATCGCCTGATCAGAAGGGCATCCATGATATTCGACCTTTGGCGGACCCTGAGTTCGATGGCATCTGGGAGTCCCTGATCCTGCCGCCTGGGCTGAAGGATCGGTTGCTTGCCCAGGCCGTCCTCAACTTCACGGCGCGGGCAAAGCTGCAGCAGGTCTTCCTGCAGGGCCACGAATCCAAGTTCACCTGATTTTTTCGTTGAGGATGTCCTCCAGGTAGCCTGTGTCCCACCCTGCGACCTTGCGGCGGAGCTTGACGGATTGCTTATCCTTTGCGGCGCGGACGAGGTTGATGGCGAAGTGGCGGACGACGGCCATGTTCTTGGCGCCGAAGCCCTTTCGCAACCGGGACTGGTCGTCCTTGAAGGTGACGTCGAGCACCCAGTGCAGGCGGTTCTCGATGCCCCAGTGGCCGCGGACTGCGCGGCCGGCCGCCTCGGCGGTCAGCGTCGCGGAGGAGACGTAGTATCGGGTCTCGGTATGCGTCTTCTCGCCGCGCTGGATGCGGGCCTCGACGCGGACGATGCTGGCGGCGTCGGGCAATCGCAGCTCGCCCGGGAAGCGTCGGTCCCCCGACAGCCACTCGACCTCGCGCATCACGCTGGTGGTGCGCTGCTCGATGCGGCCGTGGCCCTTGTCGTGCGCGGTGTGGGTTTCGACGGTGCCGGGCGGGGCGTCGGTGAAGCAGGCCTCGACCTCGGCGCGCAGGCTGGGCTGGTTGGCCTTGACCGCCAGCAGGTAGTCGGCGCCGGCGTCGCGGATGGCTTTGGCGATGGTGCCGTTGGTGGCGATGGCATCGATGGAGACCAGCGCGCCGCGCAGCCCGTCCTGTTCGGCCAACCGGGCCAGCAGCACCGGGATGGCGGCGAGTTCGTTGGATTTGTCAGGCACCGCTTCCTGGCCGAGCACCAGGCGTGCGGTGGTGGCGAAGGCCGAGACCAGGTGGATCGGCGCCACCCCGGCCGCGCGGTCGTGGCTGCGGCGGGAGGTCTTGCCGTCGATGGCGACGAACTCGGGCCGATCGGGCCAGGTGGCGCGCACCCAGGCGGTGAACGCGGCCGAGAACAGGGCGGGGTTGATGCGGTTCATCAGGATGGTGAGCCAGCGCCCGCCGGGGACGCCGAGGCGGTAGGGCAGGTGCTGGCGCAGGAACGCGAGATGGGCCTCGCCCCAGGCGGCGATGTGGTCGTAGTCGTCGCAGTCGGCGATCGTGCCGCAGACCACCAGCAGCAAGATCTCGGCCAATGGGTGGGCGATGCGGCGGATATCGCGCGGGTCGGGGATGGTGGCGAAGTGATCCAGCAGGATGGCGAGGCGGGACTTGCCGGGGAGGGGATCGTCGAGGGGGGGCATGAACGCGGCTCCGAATCGGGGGAGACGCATCGAATCGACAAAACCGAGGGGTGTCACCCGATGTCACATGAGTTCGGCGCCCTGCCCCCAGCTCGCCGCGCTTGACACCACCCCCGCCGCTGGCGCGCCATAGCGGCCCCCGCAACCGCGCCAAGGCCACCCCCATGTCCCAGGCCACCCTGCCGCGCCAGCGCCTGCTCGCCCGCGAACCCTCGCCGCCCTCGCACTATGTCGATGTCGTGAACGCCCCCTGGCAGCGCTCGGAGTTTCCCGGCATCCAGCACAAGCTGCTCTACAAGGACCCGGTGAGCGGCATGTCCACCCTGCTGTTCCGCCTGGAACCCGGCGCGGTGGTGCCGCTGCACGAACATACCGGGGTCGAACTCACCTATGTGCTGGAAGGCAGTCTCGAGGACGAGGAAGGCGTCTGTTCCGCCGGGAATTTCGTCTGGCGTCCGGCCGGCAACACCCACGAGGCGCGGGCGCCGAACGGTGCGCTGATCCTGGGCGTGTTCATGCGGCCCAACCATTTCGCCGCCGGGCAGCGGTTCTTCTCCGAAACCTCCGCCGGCTGAGCGGTGGCGCCGCGGCCCGGGCACGGCTAACAAGCGCCGCCACCGTTCCGGAGTCCCGCCTTGCGCCGAACCCGTCCCGCCCAGCTGGCGCTCGCCCACTGGGCGCTCGTCCTGCCCGCGCTCGCCCTGCTCGCCGGCTGCGCCGGCCACAAGGCCGCCCCCGCATCCGCCGCCGGCCCGACGCCCCCCGTCTATGCGATCGACCTCGCCGGCAAGGCCGCGCTGTGTCGGCCCGGCGCCGTCGCCCCGAAAGCCCACGCCACCGTCGCCGCCACCATGACCGTGGGCAGCGCCGGCGGCTGGTGCGGTCTCTCGGTGCAGAACAAGGGCGCCCCCTTCGCCGCCGGGCTGCTGACCCGCCGGGCGACGCATGGCCGGGTCTATATCCACAGCGTCGGCGCGGCGACCCGCATCGATTACACCCCGAAGCCCGGCTACGTGGGGCCGGACCGGTTCGCGGTGGAGCTGCTCCCCGACGACGCAAAGCTGACCGTCACCGTCAAGGTCCGCCCCTGATTGCGCGCCCCCTGATTGCGCGCCCGCATCGCGCGGGCCAGGATGCGCCCCCGTTCCCGGAGACCGCGATGGACCCGAGTTTCCTCCCCGCCTGGCGGCTCGCCGAGCGCACCCGCGCCGGCGAGCTCGGCTGCCGCGAGCTCACCGAGCACATGATCGCGCGCATCGAGCGGCTGGACCCGAAGCTCAACGCCGTGGTGGTGCGGGATTTCGAGCGCGCCCGGGCGCGCGCCCACGCCCTGGACCACGCCGACCGCGCCGCCGCCGGCCCGCTGTTCGGGGTGCCGATGACGGTCAAGGAAAGCTTCGATCTGCGCGGCCACCCCACCACCTGGGGCCACCCCGCCCGCGCCGCGCATCGGGCCGCGGAGGACGCGCTGGCGGTCCGCCGGCTGGAAGCGGCCGGGGCGGTGGTGCTGGGCAAGACCAATGTCCCGGTCTCGCTGGCCGACTGGCAGAGCTACAACCCGGTCTATGGCACCACCAACAACCCGTGGTCGCCCTCGCATACGACGGGCGGCTCCTCGGGCGGCGGAGCGGCCGCGGTGGCGGCCGGCTTCGCGGCGCTGGAATGCGGCTCGGACATCGGCGGCTCGATCCGGGTGCCGGCGCATTTCTGCGGCCTGTTCGGCCACAAGACCAGTTGGGGACTGGCCTCCCCGCGCGGGCATTCGCTGGCCGACACGGCCGCCTTCACCGATATCTCGGTGATCGGCCCGCTGGCGCGCTCGGCCCGCGACCTGGAGCCGGCGCTGGATGCGATCCTGGGGCTGGACCCGGCGGAGACGGGGCTCGGCTTCACCCTGCCGCCCGTGCGGACCACCCGCCTGTCGGACCTGCGCGTCGCCGTCTGGTCGCACGAGCCGGGTCAGGCGACCGAGGCCGAGACCACCGGATTGCTGGAGGATTTGGCCCGGCATCTGGAGTCCGAGGGGGCCGAGGTCAGCCGGGTGGCGCGGCCGGATTTCGACGTGGCGGAAGCCTGGCGGCTCTACCTGACCCTGCTGGACGCGGCGATGGCCGGACGGCTGTCCGAGACCGCGCTGGCCGCGCGGCGCGCCCGCAAGGCGGCGCTGTCCGAGGCGGACCAGTCGGCGGACGCCATCATGCTGCGCGCAACCGATCTCGGGCACCGCGAGTGGCTGGCGGCGAACGAGCGGCGCTTGCAGCTGCGCCGCGTCTGGTCGGCCTTCTTCCGTCACTGGGACGTGCTGCTCTGCCCGGCCTTCGGCTGCCCGGCCCTGCCGCACCGGCAGGACGGCGAGACCTGGGAGCGGCGGATCACGCTGGACGGCCACCTTCTGCCCTATAATGACCTGCTGTTCTGGCCGGGCCTGACCGGCGTCTGCCATCTGCCCGCTTCCATCGCGCCGCTGGGGATGTCGCGGCAGGGGCTGCCGATCGGGGTGCAGATCGTCGGCCCCTATGGCGGCGACCGCACCACCATCGCGGTGGCGCATCTTCTGGAAACGAGCTGGCGGGGCTTCGCGCCGCCGCCGGGATGGGAGTGAGACATGCGGATCCTGGTGCTCGGCGCCGGCGGCATCGGCGGGTATTTCGGCGGCCGGCTGGCGGAGGCCGGGGCGGATGTGACCTTCCTGGTCCGCCCCGCGCGCGCCGCGCGCCTCGCCGAGACCGGGCTGGTGGTGCGCAGCCCGCATGGCGACATCCTGCGCCCGGTGCGGAGCGTGACCGAAGCCGGGGCCGGCTATGACCTGGTGCTGCTGACCTGCAAGGCCTACGACCTGGAGGCGGCGATGGCGGCGATCGCCCCGGCCATGGCGGGCGGGGCGTTCGTGCTGCCGATGCTGAACGGGATGCGCCATCTGGATACGCTGGACGAAGCCTTCGGCGCCGGGCATGTGCTGGGCGGGCTCTGCCATATCGCGGCGACGCTGGATGCGACGGGCGAGGTGCGCCACCTCAACCGGATGCACGCGCTGACCCTGGGGCCGCGCCGGGACGGGCAGGCCGGAGTCGTGGCGGCATTCGCCGAGGCGGCTCGAGGGGCGCGGTTCGACCTGCGGGTGTCCGAGGAGCCGATCCAGGACATGTGGGAAAAATTCGTCCTGCTCGCCACCATGGCGGCGATGAGCTGCCTGATGCGCGGCAATGTCGGGCAGATCATGGCCACCGACGGCGGCGAGGCGCGGATGCTGGCGACGTTGGCCGAGGCGGACGCGGTGGCCGGGGCGGCCGGCCATGCCTCCCGCCCGGCGCGGCTGGCGGCGGCGCGGGCGACGCTGACCGAGCGCGGATCGAGCTTCGCCGCCTCCATGCTGCGCGATGTCGAGCGTGGCGGACGGACCGAGGCGGCGCATGTGGTGGGCGACATGGTGGCGCGTGCCGGCGCGGCGGGGCTGGCGGCGCCGATGCTGGCCACCGCCTGGTGCCATTTGCAGGTGCACGAGGCGCGGGTAGCGGGCGGTTAAGCTTTCGCCGTCAGGCTGCGCCGATGCACCGCATCGGCATCGTCATCCCGGCCCATGACGCCGCGCCCTGGATCGGCGCCGCGCTCGACTCGCTGATGGCGCAGAGCCGGACCGACTGGACCGCGGTGGTGGTCGATGACGGCTCGACCGATGCCACCGCCGCGATCGTGGCCGGCTGGGGGGATGCGCGGGTGCGGCTGGTCCGCCAGGCGCGCGCCGGGGTGTCGGCGGCGCGCAACCGCGGGGTCGTGGCGCTGGGGCCGGTGGCGTGCGTGCTGTTCCTGGATGCCGATGACCGTCTGGCGGCGGACGCGCTGGGCCGGCTCGGCGCGGCGCTGGAGGCGGCGCCGGGGGCGGTGGCGGCGGTGGGGGCGTTCGGCGGTATCGCCGAGGACGGGCGCCGGGAGCGGACGAAACCGCCGCCGCGCGGGGGCGATCTGCTGGCGCGGCTGTTGACGCGCAACCTGTTCGCCAACGGTGGGCATGTGCTGATCCGCGCCGCCGCGCTGGCCCGCGCCGGCGGGTTCCGCCCGGAGCTCGCTTTCGCCGAGGATTGGGAGTTCTGGGTGCGCCTCGCGCTGCTGGGGCCGTTCGTCGCCGCGCCCGGCCCGCCGGTGCTGTGGGTCAGCCGCCGCGCCGGCGGGGCCTGCCTCAGCCGCGCCGCCGACCCGGCCGCGCTGACCCCGGCGCTGGCGGCGGCCTATG
>DAHWNE010000115.1 GCA_027340195.1 Acetobacteraceae bacterium
GGGAAAGATCATAGGGGCCGGGACCGAGCGTGCTCGACGCCTCGGCGAAATAGGCGATATCCAGCGCCCCGGCCACGGCGAGCAATTCGTCCTCGCAATCGAGCAGCGACAATTGGCAGCCGTCGCAGGAGGCGAATTTCCACACCGCCAGGGTGGGACGCGGGCGCGTGGAAGGGAGGCGCGCGTTCATGGCCTCAGATCTCCCGGACCGCGAGGCGCGCGGCAATGCGGTCATAGCGCAGCACCGGCCCGTCCTGGCAGACGAAATCGGGTCCAAACTGGCAATGGCCGCAAAGACCGATCGCGCATTTCATGTTGCGTTCCATCGACAGATGGATGCGCTCGGCCGCGACGCCGGCGGCGCGGAGCGCGGTGGCGGTGAAGCGCAGCATCACCTCTGGCCCGCACAGCAGCGCCACCGTGTTGGGCGGATCGAAGCCGATTTGCCCGATCAGCCTCGGCACCACGCCGACATGCCCATGCCAGGACGGATCGGCATGATCGACCGTGACCGCGACCGTCACGTCGGCGCGCGCGCCCCAAACGGCGAGTTCGTCGCGGAACAAAAGCTCCGCCGGGCCGCGCCCGCCATACAGCACCGCGATGCGGCCGAACCGCTCGCTTCTGGCCAGCACCCGGTAGATCGCCGGTCGCAACGGCGCCAACCCGAGCCCGCCGGCGACGATCAGCAGATCGTGGCCGGCCGCCGCATCCACCGGCCAGGCGCTGCCGAACGGCCCGCGGAGGCCAAGCACGCTGCCCGGCGCGGCGCCGGCGATCGCAGCACTCACCGCGCCGACGGCACGGACGGTGTGGACGAAACAGGAGCGATCGGCGGGGTCGCCGCTCAGGCTGACCGGCACCTCGCCGACACCGTAGGCATAGATCATGTTGAACTGGCCCGGCGCGAAGCACGGCACGCCGCTGGCGAGCGGCACCAGGTCGAGCGTTACGACGTCCGCCGTCTCCCGCCGCACCGCGCGCACCCGCCACGGCGCCGGCAGCATCGGATCGGCCAGCGCTGCCGGTGGCGCGGCGCTCATGCCGGCGGGTGCCCATAGACGTCGAGCATCTGTTGCCGCGCCGCCTGCATCCTGCGCACCATCACCGGCAGCAGCCGCCGCATCATCTCGTAGCCGAGATGATGGTCGGCGTCGCATTTGCCGCGCAAGCAATGGGCGTCGAGGCCGAAGACGCGGGTATCGGCGGTCGCCCGGGCGTCGAACCCCCAGCGATAGGGCGGCACCAGCCACGACGCGCCGACCATCTCTCCGCCACCGAGGCTTTCGATGACGATCGGCGGGCGGGCCGGGGCGTGCAGTTCCAACGCCACTCTTCCCTCGCGGATCAGGTAGAACTCGTCGGCCGGCCCGCCCTCGCGGAACAGATACTCCCCGGGCGCGAAGCGCAGGTTGCGCGCGCAGCCGACCAGCCTCCGGCCGAGGGCGGGATCGATCCCGGCCAGGAACTCATGGCCGAGCAGCAGGCGTTCAAGCGTTTCCACCTTTCCCCTCCCCCACCGCCTTCCCCGGCATGGCGCGGATGGCCGCCGCTTCCGCGGTGATGTCGATCCCGACCGGGCACCAGGCGATGCAGCGCCCGCAGCCGACGCAGCCCGAGCTGCCGAACTGGTCGATCCAGTGCGCGAGCTTATGCGTCAGCCATTGCCGGTAGCGCGATTTTCCGCTGGCGCGCACCGACCCGCCATGGATGAAGGAGAAATCGGCGGTGAAGCAGGAATCCCACCGCTTCACCCGCGTCGCCTCGGTCCCGGCAAGATCGGTATGGTCGGCGACCGAAGTGCAGAAGCAGGTCGGGCAGACCAGGGTGCAGTTGGCGCAGGCCAAGCACCGTGCCGCCACCGCGTCCCAACGCGGATGCTCGGGATTGGCTTGCAGCCGCTCCTTGAGGCCATCGGTGTCGAGATGCCGGCCCATGCCGGCTTTGGTGCGCGCCAGCACCGCTTCGGCCGCCGCCGTCGCATCCGACCCCGCCGGGCGCGTGGGCAGGACGGCGAGCAACGCGGCGCCGGCTTCGCTGCCGGCGACGGCGAGGAAATCGTGGCGGGCAGCGTCGATCAGCTCGGTCAGCGCGAGGTCGAACCCGCTCTCGGCGCGCGGGCCAGTTCCCATGGAGGCGCAGAAGCACGTGCCGGCCGCCGTGCCGCAATTCAGCGCGACCAGGAACGCGCCCTGCCGCCGGGCCGCGTAGCCCGGATCCTGATGCGCCCCGCCGAGGAACACGCGGTCCTGGATGGCGATGGCGTGCAACTCGCAGGCACGCACGCCGAGGAAGGCGAAGGGCGCCGGCGCCGGCGGTTCCGGCGTGATCGTGAAGCCGTCATCCTGGCGGCGAGCGCGCCAGAGCGTTTCCTCCGGCGGGTGTAGAAAGCGCTTCCAGGATTGCGGGCCGACCGCGTAGCCGAATAGAGCGGCGTCGGCGCGACGTTCCAAACGGTAGCGCCCGGCCTCCTGGCGATCGGTCCAACCGGCTGGAAGCGCCGCGATGTCGGCGATCCGGTCATAGACGATGGCGCCGTCGCGCAAGGTCGGGCCGATCACGTCGAAGCCGCGCGCGACCAGCGCGTCGACCAAAGCCTGCAGCCCGGCGCGATCGAGCAGGACGGGGGTGGTTTGCGCGTCAGGACCGGGCGGCGCGGTCGGGGACATGGCGGTGAATTCTACTCCTGCCAGCGGATCAGCGGAAGTTCAGCCGGCACCCTGGCCTCGGGATGACTTGGCACGATCCGCACGGTGAAATCCCGGCGCGGCCGGGTGGTGACCACCCGGCCGGCATAGGTGAACCCGTTCACCGCGCCCGCCACCGGGGCGCCGCGCGCCAGCGCGACCGACAGCGCAGCGCCCGGCGCATCGCTCGGCGCATCGCTCTTGGGCGGATCGGCATAAAGTTCCACCCGCACATCCTCGGCGGCGATCTCGCCGAGATAGACCGGCACGTGGCAGGACCAGCCATCGGCCTCGGCCGTCATGTCGGGGGCGCCGATATGCAGGCTTTTCCAGCCGTGACGCAGCCGGCGTTCCCACGCGCGGAGCGACCGCGCCGCCGCCGCGCCATCGGCCAAGCGCCGGCGCAGGGCGGCGCTGGCCGGCAGATAGGCCTGCTCCAGATAGTCGCGCAGCATGCGGGTCGCGCTGAAACGCGGCGCCAGCACCGCCATGCCGCGCCGAATGCGGGAGATCCACGCGCGCGGGATGCCAGCCGGATCACGGTCATAGAATGCGGGTGCCACCTCGCGCTCCAGAATCGTGTAGAGTTCGGCGGCATCGGCGGCGTCCTGTGCCGCCGGGTCGGGCGCGGTGGTGGCCCCGATCGCAAAGCCGAGATCGGGGGCAAAGCCCTCGGCCCACCACCCATCCAGCACCGAAAGATTGATCCCGCCATTGGCGATCACCTTCATCCCGCTGGTCCCGCACGCCTCCCATGGCCGGCGCGGCGTGTTGATCCAGACATCGACGCCCTGGACCAGTTCCTGCGCCAGCGCGATGTCGTAATCCTCGAGGAATACGACCCGCGCCCAGAATTCGGGATGGGCGGTGAAGGCCACCCACTCCGCGATCATCCGCTTGCCCTCCTCGTCGGCGGGATGCGCCTTGCCGGCCACCACCAGCTGCATCGGGCGATGCGGGTCGCCGAGCAGGCGTTCCAGCCGGGCGTGATCGGCCAGCAGCAGGTTGGGGCGCTTATAGCCGGTGAAGCGGCGCGCGAAGCCGAGGGTGAGCGTGTTCGGGTCGAGCACGCTCTCGGCGCGCGCGACCATCGCGGGGTCGTGGCCGCGGCCGGTCAGATGGCGGCCGAGGCGGGCGCGCACCGCCGTCACCAGCCGCTGACGCGATCGTCCGCGCATTTCCCACAGCGCCGCGTCATCCACCGCGGCGATCACGTCGCGCAGCGGCTCGGCCATGCGCTGCCAACGCGCCTCGCCACCGGCCGGGGCGAAGATCGCGTCGGCCTCGGGCGATTCCCAGGATGGCATGTGGACGCCGTTGGTCACATGCCCGACCGGCACCTCGCGCTCTGGCCAGCGCGGGAACAGCGGCTGGAAGATGCGCCGGCTGACCGCGCCGTGCAGCGCGCTGACGCCGAGGCTGATGTAGGATCCGCGCATCGCCAGGAAGGCCATGTTGACCGGCGCGTCGCGCTCCGTCCGGGCCAGCGACAAGGCGATCGCGGCGATCTTCTCGGCCGCCGGCCCCATCGCGGCGTGGCGATATTGTTCGAGCAGAGCCATCGGGTAGCGGTCGAACCCAGCCTCCACCGGGGTGTGGGTGGTAAAGACGGTGCCGGCGCGGCTGACCCATAGCGCCTCCTCGAACCCGATCCCGAGCCGCGCCGAGAGGCTGCGCGCCCGCTCCAGCAGCGCGAAGGCGGCATGACCCTCGTTCAGGTGGCAGACCTCGATCTCGGGATGTATGGTCTCGACCAGCCGCCAGCCGCCGACGCCGAGCACGATTTCCTGCAAAAGCCGCATCTCGGTGCCACCACCGTAGAGCTTGCCGGTGATGCCGCGATCGACCGGGGTGTTCAGCGCATCGTTGCTGTCGAGCAGATAGAGCGCGGTGCGCCCGACCATGGCGCGCCAGACGCGCAGACGCAGGCGGCGCCCGGGCAAGTCGAGCAGGATATGGAGCCGCGTCCCGGCCTGATCCAATACCGGCTGCACCGGCATCATCGTCGGCTCGTTATAGGGGTAGGCTTCCTGCTGCCAGCCGGTGGCGTCGATCATCTGGCGGAAATAGCCTTCCTGGTACAGGAGCCCGACGCCGATCGCCGGCACACCGAGATCGCTCGCCGTCTTCAGATAATCCCCCGCCAGGACGCCGAGCCCGCCGGCATAGAGCGGCAGCGCCTCGCCGAGACCGAACTCCAGGCAGAAATAGGCGACGCCGGCCAATGCCGCGCGTCCATGGGTCTCGGCGAACCAGCCCGGCGCGGTGAGATATGCGCGGCGCTCCGCGGCCAGCGCATCGAGATGGGCGAGGAAACCGGGATCGGCGGCCAGCGCCGCCAGCCGCGCGGCCGGCACGTCTTCGAGCAGGGTCCAGGGATTGTGCGTGCGCTGCCACAATTCGGCGTCGATCCGTTCCCATAGCGCATCGCCCCGATGGCTCCAGGTCCAGCGCAGATCGAGCGCGAGATCACGCAGCGCGGCGAGCGGCGGCGGCAGCGCCAACCCCCAGCACGGCACCATCGCGGCGATGGGGGCCGGGGAGGCCACCGCCGTTACTCCGCCGCCTCCAGAAACGCCGGCTCAGGAGACCGCGGCGCGTCGGCGCTCACCACCAGATCGTCATACAGCGCCAGATAGCGGCGGGCCGACCCCTCCCAGCTGAAATCGCGACCCATCGCGGCGCGCTGCGCCCGGCGCCAAGCGATCGGATCGCGGAACCGACTGCCGGCGCGGCGCAAGCAGTCGGCCAGCGCCGCGGCGGTGGGATCGTCAAAGGTGAAGCCGGTGCCCGGGCGCCCCCCGGTTTGCGTGCTGTCGATATCGGTGACCGTGTCCGCCAGCCCGCCCACCTTGCGGGTGACCGGCAGCGCGCCGTAGCGCATCGCATACATCGTGGTCAGGCCGCAGGGTTCGAAGCGGGACGGGGTCAGCGCGAGGTCGGCGGCGGCGTTCAGACGATGCGCCAGCGTCTCCTGGTAGCCGATCTGCACCGCGAGCCGATCCGCGCGGCCAATGGCGGCGGCGCGGAAAGCGGCCTCGAGCCCCGGATCGCCTTCCCCATGCAGCACCACCTGCGCCCCCATGTCGAGCAGCGCTGGCAGCGCCGCCAGCACCACATCGGCCATCTTCTGCTCGGTCAGGCGGTTGACACCGACCACCAGCGGGCCATCCGCCGTCGGATCGAGGCCCAGCTCCAGGCGCAAAGCCGCCTTGGCTGCCCGCTTGCCGGCCAGGTGGTCGGCATCGAAGGGGACCGGCAGAGCGGGATCGGCGGCCGGGTTCCAGATGTCGGTGTCGATGCCGTTCAGGATGCCAGTCAGGTCGGCGGCGCGGGCGCGCAGCAGCCCCTCCATTCCGGCCCCAAAGGCGGGGGTCAGGATTTCGCGGGCATAGGTGGGGCTGACCGTGGTCAGACGGTCGG
Organism: Acetobacteraceae bacterium; assembly: GCA_027340195.1. Taxonomy (GTDB): domain Bacteria; phylum Pseudomonadota; class Alphaproteobacteria; order Acetobacterales; family Acetobacteraceae; genus JAJZVS01. The sequence goes on from DAHWNE010000115.1 coordinate 6,111, forward strand.
CGTAGCGCAGGCCCGCCTTGAGGCAGGAGAACCGGCCGTAGAACTCCGCCCCGTCAGGTGTCAGCAGCGCCTCGGGCAGTGAGAGCGCGCGGGCGGCGTCGAGTGGGAAATTGCCCTGAAAGACCAAGTTGTGGATGGTGAAGAGACTGGGCGAACGCGGCCCGTGCCGGAGCGCGAGGAAGGCCGGCAGCAACCCCGTGTGCCAGTCATTGGCATGCACCAGCTCGGGCCGCCAGCCGGCGGTGTCGCCTTGCTCCGCGAGAGCGGCGGCGGCGGCGGAGAACGCGGCGAAGCGGCGCAGATTGTCCGGCCAGTCCCGCTTGTCCTGGTCCTGGTAGGGACCGCCCGGGCGGCGAAACAGCTCCGGCCAGTCGAGGAGATAAACCGGCAGACCCGTATCGGGCGTACGCGCGAGCAGCAGCGTCCCGCCGCTGGGCAGCCGGGACAGGGTGCGCTTGCCCCGCGCGGTGTCGAGAGCGCTGACATAGCCAGGGAGGATCGCGCGGATATCGACCCCCAACGCCGCCAGGGCCACCGGCAGCGCCGCGCAGACGTCACCGAGGCCACCGGTCTTCGCCAGCGGAAACAATTCCGACGTCGCAAACAGCACCCGCAACCGATGGACCGACGGGCCGTAGGACGTAACGTCCATGTTCCTCACGTCCATGTTCCTTGATCCTCCCGGCCCGGCTTCTCCGCGGACTACGGGGTTATGGATAGTGCCGCCGCCTGACCATGTCGTTGATGCGGATCAAATTCGCCATCAATATCATCCCGCCGACCGGTTCACGGCTCACCATCCATCGCTCCGGCACGGGCGGTGGCGATCGCGGCGATCAGGGAACGTACCAGCGCATCCGAGCCCAGACCCGCCGTCGGCAGGCGGCAGCCGATGGCGCCAGTGCGCCGCCTCGGCCCGCCATGCCGAGATCCTCGCCCACCAGCAGACCGCGCGGCGATGAAGGGCGCATAGCCGCCGACGTCGCGGAATGCGGCGAACCCGGCAGCGTCCCATTGCCCGCCATCGAACGCCACCGCCGGCGCCGCGTGCTGTGGGCGGAGCAGGGGCCGTATGGCCTGGCGCTGGTCGCCGCTGACGCGGCTCAGCGCGACGTCATAGGGGCGGCGAGCGCGGGGTATGTCGGGGTCAGCGACGGTTGGCAGGATTTCGCC
>DAHWNE010000159.1 GCA_027340195.1 Acetobacteraceae bacterium
CATCGGCTCCGGCTGGCTGTTCGGCCCGCTGAACGCGGCCAAGGACGCGGGGCCGGCCTCGCTGCTGGCCTGGGTGATCGGCGGCGTGGCGGTGCTGCTGCTGTCCTTCGTCTATGCCGAGCTCGCCACCGCCTTCCCGCGCGCCGGGGCGGTGGTCTCGTTTCCCAAGCTCTCGCACGGTAACCTGGTCGCCACCGTCATGAGTTTCGTGGTGTTCCTGGGCTATGTTTCGGTCCCGCCGGCCGAGGCCGCCGCGGTCATCACCTACGCCGAGAACTACATCCCCGGGCTGGTCGGCAAGTCCGGCGTGCTGACGGTGACGGGCTTTTTCGCCTCGCTGGCGCTGATGATCCTGTTCGCCGCCATCAACGCGCTGGCGATCCGGGTGGTGCTGGCGATCAACAACGCGCTCACCTGGTGGAAGCTCGCGGTGCCGGCGCTGACCGTGCTGGTGCTGCTGGTGGGCGGGTTTCATGGCGGCAATTTCACCAGCCACGGCTTCGCCCCGCACGGGCTGGCCGGGGTGTTCTCGGCGGTGGCCACCTCGGGCGTGATCTTCGCCTATCTCGGCTTCCGCCAGGCGGTGGAACTGGCCGGCGAATCCGCCAACCCGCGGCGCAACCTGCCGATCGCCATCGTGGGCTCGGTGGTGATCGCGGTGATCCTCTATTGCGGGCTGCAACTGGCCTTCATCGGCGCGCTCTCGCCGGCGGCGCTGGCGCAGGGGTGGGACAAGCTGAGCTTCGTCGGGGCCTCCGGGCCGTTCGCGGGGCTCGCCAGCCTGATGGGCGCCACTTGGCTCGCCGTGCTGCTCTACATCGACAGCGTGGTCTCTCCGGCCGGGACCGGGGTGATCTATTTCACCACCACCGCCCGCGTGGTCTATGCCTCCGGCCAGGAAGGGCTGATCGGCGGGCAGTCTTTCGCGCGGCTGTCGCTGGCCGGGGTGCCGGTGGCCGGGCTGGTGCTGACCCTGATCGTCGGCGTGTTCTTCATGTTTCCGTTCCCGTCGTGGCAGAAGATCGTCGGCTTCATCTCCTCGGCCTCGGTGCTGTCGTACGGGATCGGGCCGATCGTGCTGATGACCCTGCGCCGGACCCTGCCGATCGCCGAGTATAAGCGGCCCTATCTGCTGGCCGGCGGGCCCGCGGTGGCGACGCTGGCGTTCATCATCTCGAACTTCATCATCTTCTGGAGCGGGGCGGCGACCGACGATTTCCTGTTCGGCGTCATCCTGGCCTTCGTCGTGATCTACATCGGCTGGGAGGCGGTGTTCGGCGCCGGCCTGTCCGCCCTGCACTGGGCGCCGGCGTGGTGGCTGGCGCCCTATTTCGTCGGCATGTGGCTCATCACCTATCTGGGACCGACCGGGCTCACCGGCGGCACCGGGGCGCTGTCGGCCGGCAGCAGCGCCGGGATTCTGATCCTGTTCAGCCTGTTGATCATCGCCCTCGCGATGCGCGCGGGCATCCCCGAACCGGAGGAAGCGCGGGCCACCATCCTGGCCGGCGAGCCGGAACTGCTCGGCCCCGTCGGCTGAGCCCGGAGGGGGACGAGATGACACGACGGATCAACCGCGCGATCGAACGCCTCGCCGCCGATCGCGCCATCTGGTATGTCGGCGCTCATTCCGGTCACGTACTGACCGAGGCGCAGGGGCGCGCCGATGCCGCCACCTGGGCCGACTACATCAATGTCGGCATGGAGCATGGCGCCTTCGATATGACCGGGCTCGCCGCCTACATGGCCGGGCTGGTCGCCGGCGGACCCACCGCGTCGGGGCATCGCAGCCCGGCGGTGATCGTGGAAGCGCCGGTGAACGGGATCGATGCCGATCACGTCCGTTTCAATGCCTGGCAGTTCCGTCAGATTCTGGGTCGCGGCGTTCACGGGGTTCTGCTCTGCCAGGCGGAGACGCCGGAAGCGGTGGCCGCCTTCGTCGAATCCTGCCGCTACCCGCACCACGCCGCCGGGGTGGACCCGGCGCTGGCCACGCCGCTGGCGCGCCTGGAGGGCGCCCCGGCCGGGGCGCCGCGCGCGGGGATGCTGGGGCGGGGGACGCGCGGACGCGGCTCGGAGACCACGGCGGCCCCGGTCTGGGGCGTCACGGCGGAGGAGTATATGCGCCTCGCCGAGCCCTGGCCGCTGAACCCGGCCGGGGAGTTGCTGCTGGTGGTGAAGCTGGAAAGCCCCGAGGGCATCGCCCGCTGCGAGGCGATCCTGGACGTTCCGGGCCTCGGTTTCGCCGAGATGGGACCCGGCGATCTCGGTCTCTCGCTGGGCTACACGACCCTGCGCCGCGAACCCTATCCGCCGGAGATGCAGCGCGCGCGCGACCGCGTGCTGGCGGCCTGCCGCGCGCGCGGGATCGCATTTCTCGAGGGCGGGTCGGCGGCGACGGTGATCCGGCGGATCGACGAGGGGGTGCGGGTGATCGCCGACCATTCCGAGGAGTCGGCGCGGATCGGACGGGCCCATCAGGGAGGGTAGGGAAGGGGGGACAAGCCCGCTCGGCGCGACGGACGGCAGTCCCGCGCCCCTACGGCATCGGACCGATCATCCTCCCGCCCCATACCCCGGCGCCACCCGCGCATCCACCACCGCCACCCCGCCGGCGCGGACATGCGCGATCGCCTCCGCCAGCGCCGCCATCACCCCCGCCCCGTCCTCCACCGGCCCCAGCCCCAACGCCCCCTGCGCGCGCGACATCGCCGCCAGATCCACCTCCGGCCCCGACAACCGCTGCCCGATCCATTTGTTGTCCACCGGCCGGTTGCGCATCCGCGCCACCCGCTCCTGATGCAGCTCGTCGTTGTAGAAGGATCGGTTGTCGGCGATCACCACCAGCAGCGGAATCCCGTAATGGACCGCGGTCCACAGCGCGGTGACCCCCATCAGGAAATCCCCGTCCCCCAGCACCGCCACCGGCAGCCGCCCCGACCCCACCAGCGCCAGCGCCGCCCCCACCGCGATCCCCGGCCCGGCACCGATCCCGGCCCCGCCGTCTCCACCGAGGTACTCCAGCGGATGGCGGAACGGCCAATCCGCCCCGTTCCAGCCCAGCGGCAGATGCAGCAGGC
>DAHWNE010000166.1 GCA_027340195.1 Acetobacteraceae bacterium
GCAGATCGTATAGCCGGCGGAACGCCTCCGGCGGACGTCCGCCGGCCGGCCGCTGGCTTTGCGCCTGCCCGACGAGCAGGCGGAGCGCATCGGAGGCAGCAGTCAGCGCCTGCCGGACGATGCTGGCGGACACATGGTGCCGGCCCATCGCCGGGCCGCTGAGCCGCAGATGCAGGAATGGCGGTTCGGTCGGGGAGAGGTACGCATCCTCGGCCGGCAACGCGGCGGCCGGCACGCTGGCGGCGTCAACGCGACGGAGCGGGGAGCAGCCGCCGTCCCGCCGGCGATCGACAATCCATGCCCAGCCGGCCCGCAGCAGCGCGGTCCGCAGCGGGATGTCGTTCCGCTCGATCGCATCGATCAAGTCGGGGCCGGCGGGAACCAGCAGGAAGCGTTCGCCCGTCGCATCCTCCGCGCACTGATAGGCGAGCAGCAGAAGGCCCCCCTCGGCGCGCAGGGTGAACAGGCGCGGGCCGTCGTACTCGTCCAGCACGTGCTCCGGCCGCAGGTGGTCAATTCGCGGCCAGGTCACCTCCTCGCCGGCAAAATCCCACATGCTACGCATCCACGATCCGGAACAGGACATGCCGCGGCCGGCCCGGGAACGGCCACCACGTGGCGTGGCTCGGCGCCGGACGCCGCGGCGTTGGTTTGAACCGCCCATCGGCGGCCGACAAGCCCCCGGCCGCGATGGCGGTTCCGAGATATGGGTATTTGGCCAGGTAGTTCCGCGCGTCACGCGGGTCGGTGAACACGCTGAGGCCGCGTGCGTCGCACTCCCGGCCCGGCGACACCGACTTTCCGCTTTCGTGATAGCTGAGAAAATGCTCGGGCAGCGGCGGGTCGCCTCCCACCAGCCGATAAACACGGCCGGGCGGCGGCACCGCGTCCGCCGGCGGGCAACCGTCCGGCCAGTCGGAAGGATAGTCGCTCACCTGACCGCCTACACCCGCACCAGATTCCCCGGCTCCCGTCCGGCCAGCACCGCGGCGATCCCGTCCAGCACCAGAAACCCCATCGCGTCCCGCGTCTCCCGCGTCGCCGAACCCAGATGCGGCAGCAGCACCACGTTCTCCAGCCCCAGATATCCCGGGTGCAGCGCCGGCTCGTTGTTGTAGACATCGAGTCCCGCCGCCGCGACCTGGCCCGACCGCAGCGCGGCTATCAGCGCCGCGTCATCGACCAGCGTGCCGCGCGCCGCGTTGGCCACCACCGCGCCCCGCGGCAGGCGGGCAATCCGCTCGGCGTTCAGCCAGCCCCGCGTACCCTCCCCGCCCGGGGCGTGCAGCGACAGCACGTCGCACACCGGCAGGAAGCTGGCGTCGGAGGCGTGGAACACCGCGCCCTGTTCCAGCGCCTCCGGCAGGCGCTGCTGGTCCAGGTAGTGGACGGTCATGCCGAACCCGCGCGCCATCCGCGCCAGTTCGCGCCCAATCCGGCCCAGGCCGAAAATCCCCAGCCGTCGGCCGGAGACCCCGGTGCCGATCAGCTGCGTCGGCGCCCAGCCGGTCCAGAGGCCGGCGCGCACCAGCCGCTCGCCCTCCACCGCGCGGCGGGCGGCGGCCAGGATCAGCAGCATCGCGCATTCGGCGGTGGCGACGGACAGCACGTCCGGTGTGTTGCAGACCGCGATGCCGCGCGCGGCGGCGGCGGCGATGTCGATATGGTCGAAGCCCACGCTGAAGGTGCCGATCGCGCGCACGCTGGCGGGCAGGGCGGCGATCGCGGCGGCGTCCAGCTTCTCGGCCGGGCAGCACAGAATCGCATCGGCCCCCGCCGCCAGCCGCGCCACATCGGCGCCGGAGCGCGGCGTGTCGGCCTCGTTCAGCCTTGCGTCGAACGCCTGGGCGGCGCGCGCCTCCACCGCCTCCGGCAGGCGGCGGGTGACCAGCAGCACCGGCTTCGTCATGCGTTCACCTCCACAACGGGTCGATCGGCGCGCCACCGGACAGCACCGCGGCAATGTTGTCCAGCGCGCGGAAGCCCATGGCGTTGCGCGTCTCCACGCTGCCCGAGCCGATATGCGGGGTCAGGAACACGTTGGGCAGGGCGGCGAAGCGGCGGTCGTAGCCCGGCTCGTCGCGGAACACGTCGAGCCCGGCGGCGAAGAGCTGCCCGGAGGTGAGCGCGGCCAGCAGCGCGTCCTCATCGACCAGCCCGCCGCGGGCGGTGTTCACCAGCACCGCCCCGCGTGGCAGCAGCGCGAGCGTCTCGGCGTTGACGATGCCGGCGGTGGCCGGGGTGGAGGGCGCGTGGAGCGAGAGGAACCGGCAATGCGGCAGCATCGCGCGGAACTCGGGGAACCAGGTGGCGCCCTCCTCGTCCTCGGGCGGCAGGCGGTGGCGGGCGTGATACAGCACCCGCATGCCGAAGCCGCGGGCGCGGCGGGCCATGGCGCGGCCGATCCGTCCCATGCCCAGCAGCCCCAGCGTCTGGCCGGAGACGCGGATGCCCAGCATGTCCCCCTGGCCGATGCGGAACCCCCAGCCGGCGCGCATCAGCGCATCATATTCATGGGCACGGCGGGCGGCGGCCAGCAGCAGCATGAAGGCGAAATCGGCGGTGCACTCGTCCAGCACGCCCGGGGTGTTGGTGACGATCACGCCGGCGGCGCGGGCGGCGTCAACATCGATATGATCGAACCCGACCGAGCAGGTGGCGCCGATCCGCAACCCCGGCGGCATGGCGGCGATCACGGCGGCATCGAAGCGCAGCGTGTTGACGAACAGGATCGCCTGCGCCGCGTGCGCCCGCGCGGCGCAGGCGGCCTCGGCGGCGGTCATGTCGTTGGCGCCGCGGTGGATCAGGGCGTCGAACTCGGCGGCGGCGCGGTCGGTGACGGCGTCGGGCAGCAGCGCCGCGACCAGCAGGCGGGGTTTGGGCATGGGGGCTCGGGCGGATCAGGCGGGACATGGTGGCGTGACGCCGGCCTGGGCGCAAACCGGGCGGGTTTGCGTCGCGGCGGGGGCGCCGCTATAGGAGGCGCCGCCCTGGTCCCGGATAGCTCAGTTGGTAGAGCAAGCGGCTGTTAACCGCTGGGTCGTAGGTTCGAGTCCTACTCCGGGAGCCAGCGCCCCGCCTACCCCATCCACCGCACCACGCCCGCCACCCCGTCCACCGCGACCAGCGCGCCGTCGGGGATGCGTCGCGTCGCTTCCGCCACCCCCAGCACCATCGGCACGCCGCGCTCCCGCGCCAGCGACGCCAGATGCGAGGTGCTGCCGCCGAGTTCCGTCACCACCCCGGCGACCAGCGGCAGCACCGGGCTCAGCGCCGGGCCGGCCACGCGGGTGACCAGGATATCGCCCGGGCCCACCCGCGGCAGTTCGCACTCGCAGCCGATCACCACCGCCCGCCCGGTGCCCCAGCCGATCCCGGCCGGATGGCCGCCCAGGCGCGGATGGCGCAGCCAGATCTCGTCCGGAACCGCCGGCTCGGCCACCACCAGCGGTCGCGCCTGCAACAGCTTGAACCCGGTCGCGTCCAGCGCCCACTCGATCTCCACCGGCCCGCCGATCACCGCCTCGGCGCCCAGCAGCAGCCGCCCCAGCGCGGCGATCTCGCCCGCGCCCAGGCAGGGCGCGCAGACCAGCGCCCGCGGCACCGTCCGGGTGGCGCGCCCGAGACCATGCGTGCAGGTCTCCCGATGCGCCTTGCGTCCGGTCTCCATGTCCAGCACGCGCAGGTGGCGGTCCAGCCGGATGCGATCCGGCACCACCTCGCCCTGGGCGATCGCCGCCCCCAGGCCCCAGGTGGCCGAGAGCGCCATCTCGCCGGTGGCGGTGCGGCTCAGCCCGCCGCCGGAGACGCGGGCCGCGACCAGGTGCTGGACCAGCACCCCCATCGCCGTCTCCGCCGGATCGATGCCGTGGCCAGCCATGTAGCGCAGCGCGCGGGTGGACCACAGCGCCGCCCAGCAGGCGCGCAGCGCGGTCAGGAACTCGTCCTGGCCGGTCAGGTCCAGATAGCTGTCGAACTGCCCGGCGAAGCTCGATCCGAACCGGTCCTCCACCAGCGCCGAGGAGCGCACCACCCCCGCCGTTCCCGCCGCGGTCAGCGCCCGCCAGCGCGGCAGCACCGCCTCGGCGACCGCCGGCGCGACCGCCCGTTCCAGCAGGCCGAGCCGCAGCGCCAGCGCATGGCGCCGCGCCTCCGGCCCCGCGGCGGACATCACGCCGCGCGCCGCCGCCTCCAGCCCCAGCGCCGCGAGCTGGTACCGATAGGCGCGCGCGTCGATGCAGAACCCGTCCGGCACCGGCAACCCGGCGGCGCGGAGCCGGCCGGCCGAGGCCGCCTTGGGGCCGAACCGCGCCGCGTCGCCGGCCTCCGGATCCGACAGCGGAACGACCAGCGCGGTCATTTCATCATCCGCGAGTAGCCCGGCAGCGGATCGACCACGGTGATCCGTTCGACCGGGAAATGGGAGATGAGCTCGGTGCGGTCCTCGTGCACGATCAGCATCTCCTCGATCCGCACGCCCCATTCGAAGCGCTTGCCGTGCTGCGTCTCGAGGGCGAACACCATGCCCGGCTTGATCTCGATCGGGTGATCGAGCGACCAGATGCGCGAGATCACCGGCGGGTCGTACTGCGCGAGGCCGAGCCCGTGGCCCCAGAGATTGGCCGCCGCCTGGTCTTCCTCCTTGTAGCCCCAGGCTTCCATCGCCGAGGGCCATTTGGCGGCGATCTCGCGGGTGGTGGTGCCGGCCTTCACCGCGCCGATCGAATCGTAGAGCCACTCCAGCGCCTTGGCATAGACGTCCTTCTGCTCCAGGGTCGGCTCCCGCCCCACGCAATAGGTGCGATAGTAGCACGATTTGTAGCCGTTCCAGGTCAGCGCCGCGAGGTCCATGAAGACGATGTCGCCCGGCTGGATGATGCGGTCGGAGAAATTGCGCCAGTTCGGCCATGTGTTGGGGCCGGAGGAGACGATCACGTCCTCCACGTCCTCCATTCCGGGGATCGAATAGAGGAACTGCATGATATGCGCGGTCACCTGGTTCTCGGTGATGCCGGGGCGCAGGAACTTCATCGTCTCCCAATGCGCGGCGTCGCCGATCGCGCCGACGATGCGCATGCATTCCTGCTCATCGACGTTCTTCACCGCGCGCGCCTCCATCATCGGCGACATGCCGTCGGCCCAGGTGATGCCCGCTTCCTGGAACGCGGCGATCATGTTGATGTCGATGAAATCGACGCCCAGCTTCTGCCCCGCCACCCCGGCCTTCTTCATCTCCTCCAGCGCCGCGGCGGTGAATTTCCGCACCTGCTGGGTGGAGGCCGGACCCGCCGCGCCCTTGATCCAGGCGTAGGAGTAGCGGATGTGGTCCTTCGGAATCCACGGGGAATGGCGCTCGATCTGGAAGCCGATATCGCCCTGCTCGAACAGCACCGGCGGATCGTCGCCGCACAGCATGGCGTAGCGCAGGCCGGGCTTCAGCCGGTTCCAGCCGGGCGTGAGCGTGCCGGTCACGTAGCGCACGTTCTCGTCATACATCAGCACCATCGCGCCCAGGCCGTGCGCCTTCATCCGCTCGCGCGCGCGTTCCAGCCGGTGCCGGCGCAGCCGGTCCCAGTTCACCCGTTGCTGCCAGTCGAGTCCGGTCAGGCCGAAATTGGCGGTCATGGAGCGGTTCCTCCGGGGTTGCTTGGGGCAAGGGTGACCACCGCGTCGGTGGCGGCGGAGCGGATCGCGGCCTCGGTTAGCGCCACGGTGGCGATCATCTCGGCGGTCGGGATCGGATAGGGCGCCTCTCCGCGCGCGGCGGCGGCGAAGGCTTCCAGATTGGCCCGCACCGCCGAGACGGCCGGGTAGTCGCGCGCGACCGGTGCCGCGCCGCGCCGGTGCAGCGCAAGCCGCGCGCCGGCCGGGCGGTCGGGATGGGCGAGGTCCACCACCTCGGCCCAGCCTTCGTTGCCGTAGAGCGCGAAGCGGCTGGCGAAGGGCGTGATCAGCAGCGCGCCGACCAGGGCCTGCGCCCCGCCCGGGAAGCCGACCAGGGCGGAGAACGCATCGCCATTGGCAAAGGCCGCGCCCTGGTCATGGACGCGGGCGAGCACGCGCTCGGCGGGGCCGAGCAGGGAGATGGCGAGATCGAACAGATGCACCCCGGTCGCGGTGAGCGGCCCGGCCGGCGCCTCGGCGGGGGAAAGACGCCAGTTGCCGGGCTTGAGATCGAGGAACCGGTCCTGGCTGAAATTGGCCTCGATCAGCAGCGGCGCGCCGAGCGCGCCGGCGCGCAGCAGCCGCGCCAGCTCCATCAGCGCCGGCTCGAACCGGCGCTCGTGGCCGATGCCCAGCACCACCCCGGCGCGGGCGCAGGCGGTGACCGCGGCTTCGGCATCCGCGGTCGCCAGCGCCAGCGGCTTCTCGCAGAACACATGCTTGCCGGCGGCGGCGGCGGCGATGACCTGCGCCGGGTGCAGCGAATTCGGGGTGGCGAGGATGACCGCCTCGATCGCCGGGTCGGCGAGCGCGTCGGCGTAGTCGGGCGTGGTCGGGATGTCGTGCGCGCGCCCGAGCGCCGCGCCGGCGGCGCTCGCGCTCACCAGCCGGCCGACGCGCAGGGTCGGGCTCGGCGCCAGCATCCGCAGGATGGTTTGCCCCCACCAGCCGAGACCGACCACCGCCGCCGTCAGCATCGCGCCGCCTTGGCGGCACCCTCGCCGCGATCGTTCCGTGCCATCCGTCGGTGGCTCATCTCCCCTCCCGAGGAAGCGGCGGATCGCTGTCGTGACGGCGTCAGGACGCGACGTTCCGCGAGCGTCGCCGAGGCTGGGGGAGGGGCCCCGGCACCGCATTGATCTGAATCAATGCGGCCGGCGCGGGGGCGGCGGGGATCGTGATGATGCGCTGCCGCATCGTCGCCAGGCGCGGGCGCGCGTTGACAGCGCCGGGGCGAGGCTCTAATCGCGGGACAGAAACCAATTTCGGGTCAAATCCCGTCTCGATATCGTCGGCCGACGTGACATCGATGTCATCCGGCGGCCACGACGCGGCGCGGGAAGCCAGAAGGGAGCGTCCAACATCATGCCGTTCAATCGTCGCCAGTTCCTTTCCGGCGCCGCCGCGGTGGCGGGTGCCGCCGCCATGCCGATGCCGGCGATCGCCGCGTCGAAGCCGGTCAAGATCGGCCTGCTGGCCGATCTCAGCGGCCCGCTCGCGGAGGGCGGCATCCAGATGAAGCAGGGGCTCACCGCCTATCTGAAATCGAAGAATTTCACCCTCTCCGGCTACCGGATCGACCTGGTGATCGGCGATACCGGAAGCAGCCCGGCGCAAGCCAAGAACAAGATCCAGGAGCTGGTCGAGCGCGACCATGTGGACTTCATCGTCGGCCCGCTCGCCGCGTTCGAGATGTTCGCCGTCAACGCCTACGTGATTCAGCACAAGGTGCCGACCCTCTGCCTCGCCGGCGCCGACAATCTGACCCAGCGCGCCCCCAACCCGTATCTGGTGCGCGATTCCGCGACCTCCTCGCAGGCGATGCATGTGATGGGGGATTATGCGGCGAGGAAGCTCGGCCTCAAGCGGGTCATCACCATCGATTCCGACTTCGCCTTCGGCTACGAGCAGGAAGGCGGGTTCCAGCAGGTGTTCCAGCTGCGCGGCGGCTGCGTGGTCAAGAAGCTCTGGTCGCCCCTCGGCACCGTCGATTTCACGCCCTATCTGGCGCAGATCCGCGATTGCGACGGCGTCTGCCAGGGCTATGCCGGCGCCGCGCCGGTGCAGTTCATGAAGCAATATGCCCAGTTCGGCCTGAAGCTGCCGGTCTGCGGCGGGGAGACCGCGGGCGACGACGCGCTGCTGCCGCATTTCGGCGATTACGCCATCGGCATGATCAGCGCCTGCCCCTACACGATCGGCTACCCGGGTGAGGCCAACAAGACCTTCATCGCGCTGATGAAGAAATATTTCGACAGCGTTCCCGGCTTCTACGCCGCCGGGACCTACATGGACGGCATGGTGATCGAAGCCGCGCTGAAATCCCTGCACGGCGACGTGTCGGATCCGGCGCGCACCGTCAAGGCGTTGCGCGCGGTCAAGCTGGAACACACGCCGCGCGGGCCGTTCAGCTTCGACCATTTCGGCAACGCCGTCGGCAACATCTATGTCCGCCGCATCGAGAAGGTCGGCGGCAAGCTCACCAACGTGACGCTGGAGACCTACAAGAACATCAGCCAGTTCTGGCCGTATCCGGAGGCGACCTATCTCAAGCAGCCGGCCTACTCGCGCAGCTGGCCGCCGGTCACGGCCTGCAAGGCCTGAGCCCGTCCCCACACGCATGACGCCGCTTCCGCTCGCGCGACCGATCGGCTTCCCCCACGGTCGGGTGTGGCCCTGAGCATGTGGACCATCCTGGCCATCAACAGCGTCACCTTCGGCGGCCTGCTGTTCCTGCTGTCGGCCGGGTTCTCGCTGATCTTCGGGCTGATGCGGGTGCCGAACCTGACCCATGGCTCGATGTTCATGCTCGGCGGCTATATCGGCGGCAGCCTGATCGCCTCCTGGCATCTGCCGTTCTGGCTGGCCGCGCTGGTCGCGGCGGCGGCGGTGGCGGCGTTCGGCGGCGTGATGGAGCGCTTCCTGCTGCGCCGCCTCGCCGGTTCGGTCCTCGCCCAGGTCCTGGTGACGCTCGGCGTCGCCTTCATGGTCTCCGATTTCTCGCTCATGGTCTGGGGCGGCGATCCGCTCTCGGTCGATGCCCCGCGCGCGCTCGCCGGCGGCACTCGGGCGCTCGGGGTGTTCTTTCCGACCTATCGCATCGCCGTCATCCTGATCGCGGTCGCGGTCGCCGCGATCCTGTGGGCGATGCTCGATCGCACGCGCCTCGGCGCCATGATCCGCGCCGGCGTCGATGACCCGGAGATGGCGCGCGTGGTCGGCATCCGGGTCTCGCGGCTGTTCACCATCGTCTTCTGCCTCGGCGCCGGGCTGGCGGGGTTCGGCGGGGTGATGGGGGCACCGATCCTGTCGGTCTATCCCGGCCTCGACTTCGCCATGCTGCCGCTGGCGCTGGTGGTGGTGATCCTGGGCGGCGCCGGCAGCCTGCCGGGCTCGCTGGTCGGCAGCATCGTGATCGGCTTCATCTATAATTTCGGCTTGGTGATGGTCCCGCAGCTCGCCTATTTCATCCTGTTCCTGCCGATGGTGCTGGTGCTGGTGCTGCGTCCGCAGGGGCTGTTCGGCCGGGCGGCGCCATGACCGCGCGCCGGGCCCTGATCGGCCTCGCCGCGGTGCTGCTCGTCGCCCTGCCGCTCTGGGTGCCGGGGAATTACGACATCAGCGTGGGCAGCGAGATCCTGATCTACGCGATCTTCGCCCTCTCGGTCGATCTGCTGATCGGCTTCGCCGGGCTGGTCTCGCTCGGCCATGCCGGGCTGTTCAGCCTCGCCGGCTACACGCTGGCGGTCTGCCTCGGCGCGGGCTTCGGCCAGCCCGCCGCCATCGCGCTCGCGCTCGCCGTCGCCCTCGCCGGCACCGCCGTCTTCGCCGCGCTCAGCCTGCGCACCACCGGCGTCGGGTTCATCATGATCACGCTCGCGCTCGGCCAGATCATGTGGGGCCTGGCCTATCGCTGGGTCGGGCTGACCGGCGGCGACAACGGCATTTCGGTCTCCGCCCGGCCGGCGCCGTTCGGCATCTCGCTCGCGGTGCCGTCGCATTTCTACGAGGCGACCCTGATCGTCTTCGCCGGCGCGGTGTTCGCCTACCGGGTCTTCGTCGAGTCGCCCTTCGGCGCCAGCCTCCGCGGCACGCGCGATCAGCCGCGGCGCATGACCGCGCTCGGCTACAACGTCTGGATGATCCGCTTTTCCGCCTTCATGGTGTCGGGATTGCTGGCGGCGATCGCCGGCATCCTGTTCGTCTTCCGCGCCGAGTTCATCAGCCCCCCGACGGCCGCGCTGACCGCGTCGGCCGAGCCGGTGCTGATGGCGATCTCCGGCGGCTCCGGCACCATTCTCGGCCCGATCGTCGGCGCCGCGCTGGTGGAGCTCGTGAAGAACGTCGCCAGCGCCTACATCTCGCGCTGGAACATGCTGCTCGGCGGGACCTTCGTGGTGATCGTGATGTTCATGCCCGAGGGCCTGGTGCCGGGGACGATGCGGCTGCTGCGCCGCCGGTTCGGCGCGCGCCCGCCCGCGCCGGTCGTGGCCGCCGGGACGGCCGAGCGCAAGCCGCCGCCATGACCGCGCTCGCGATCCGCGGCCTGCGGAAATCCTTCGGCGGCCTGCGCGTGACCCAGGGGGTCGATCTCGCCGTCGCGCCGGGCGAACGGCGCCTCATCATCGGGCCGAACGGCGCCGGCAAGACCACGCTGTTCAACCTGATCGCCGGCGATCTCCGGGCCGACAGCGGCAGCGTCGCGCTGTTCGGCACCGAGATCGCGGGGCTGCCGGCGCGCCGGCGGGCGCATCTGGGTCTCGCGCGCACCTATCAGATCATCACCCTGTTTCCGAAGGACACGCTGCTGCGCAACGTGACCCTCTCGCTGCTGGGGCTGTCGGGGCTGCGCTGGAACCCGTTCGTCCGCCTCGACCGCCAGCACGCGCTGATCGCGCAAGCGCGGCACGCGCTGGGCCGGGTCGGGCTCGCCGACATGGCCGACCGGCCGCTCGCGGAAACCTCCTACGGGGAACGGCGGCGGGTCGAGATCGCCATGGCGCTGGCGCAGTCGCCGCGCGTGCTGCTGCTGGACGAGCCGTTCGCCGGCCTCTCGATCGACGAGCGCCGCGACGTCGCGGCGCTGCTCGCCGAGGTGCCGCGCGAGATCACCATCGTCATGATCGAGCACGACATGGACGTGGCGCTGGAGTTCGCCGATCGCATCAGCGTCATGCATTTCGGCGCGGTGGTGGTGGACGGAACCCGCGCCGAGGTGGTCGCCGACCCGCGCACCCGGGAGATCTACCTTGGCGAATGAGGCGCTGACCCTCGATCGCGTCGATGCCCATTACGGGGACAGCCACGTCCTGCACGGGGTCTCCTTCGCGCTGGGGGAGGCGCGGCTGCTCGGGCTGCTCGGCCGCAACGGCGCCGGCAAGACCACCTGCATGAACGTGACCATGGGCATCCTGCGCCCGCGGCGCGGCGCGATCACGCTGTTCGGCCGCGACATCTCCGCCCTGGCCCCGGAGGACATCGCCGCGCGCGGCATCGCGCTGGTCCCGCAGGGGCGCCGCGTGTTCCGCAGCCTGTCGGTGCACGAGAATCTGCTGGTCGCCGCCCGCCGCCCCCGCGCCGAGGGCAAGCAGCCGCCCTGGGGCTTCGAGACCGTCTATGCCGCCTTCCCGCGCCTCAAGGAACGCCAGCGCCACATCGCCGCCCATCTCTCGGGCGGCGAGCAGCAGATGCTGGCGATCGGCCGGGCCCTGATGGCCAATCCGCGCGTGCTGCTGATGGACGAGCCGTCGGAGGGCCTGGCGCCGCAGATCGTCGCCGAGGTCATGGCCACCATCCGCCGGCTGAAGGCGCAGGGGCTGAGCATCGTGCTGGTGGAGCAGAACCCGAAGCTGGTGTTCGAGATCGCCGACGACATCGTGGTCCTCAACAGCGGCCGGGTGGTCGTCTCCGACACCACCGCGGGCTTGCGCGAAAGCGGCGTCGATCTGCATCAGCATCTCGGCATCTACTGAGGCGGCGGCCATGACCGCGATCGAACTCGGACTGATCGGAACCGGCTGGTGCGGGGGCATTCGCGCCGTCGCCTGACACTTGCATCAAGCAAGTCATTGCGGCATCCTGCCGCCATGACCCAGCCCGCGCCCCGCACACGGATGCTGCTCTCGGCCCCGATCCTGCCCACCCTGCTGCGGCTGGCCTGGCCCAACATGCTGGTGATGCTGGCGCAGGCCGCCACCGGGC
>DAHWNE010000170.1 GCA_027340195.1 Acetobacteraceae bacterium
GCCACCCAGAGCGCGCGGCAGAAGCAGGCGGAACAGGCCCGCCTGATGCATGGCGCTCACCACGTCGGGCGGTAGCTCCCGCGCGGCGTCGATGCGCGGTCCGGCGGCATCCAGCAGGGGGATGAGGGCACGGGCGCGCGCGATGCGCGGATCCGGGATCGCGGCCTCGGGAGCAGGGGCGGCTTGGGAGATCGGCTGGTCCATCGGACGGGTTCCTCGAGCGTCTTTAATCCGAAGGCTAGTCCGCCGAGGCCGGCGCGGGAAGACGCCATCCCAACCGGATGCGGGCGGGGCAGGGCAGGGAGGGGGACAGGATACATGGGAAGACGCGAGGGCCGCATCCGAATCGCCCCCTTGAAACGCCTCCGCCGTGCGCTAACTCGTGTCACGTCCGGGATGCCCGATGGGGTTCCGGCCGCCCACTCGATGAACCGGCCCGCATGGGCGGTTCGCATGTCAACCTTGCTTCCTCAGGAGGTTTCCAATGACCGGGTTCGATTTCGCCCCTCTGTTCCGCACCGCCATCGGCTTCGACCGCCTGGCCCGCCTCGCGGAAGGCGTCGCCGCTTCCGAAGTTCCGACCTATCCCCCCTACAACATCGATAAGCTCGGCGAGGACAGCTACCGCATCACCATGGCGGTGGCCGGCTTCCGTCCCGAGGACATCGAGCTCGTGGTGAAGGACAACACCTTGGTGGTGTCCGGCCGCATGACCGCCGAGCCGAGCCAGGCCGAGACGCTCTATCGCGGCATCGCCGGCCGCGCCTTCGAGCGCCGCTTCGCGCTGGCCGACCATATCGTGGTCGAAGGCGCCGAGCTGCAGAACGGCCTGCTGCATGTCGGCCTCAAGCGCGTGGTGCCGGAAGCGTTGAAGCCGCGCCGGATCCCGATCGCCGTGGCGGGCCCGCGCATCGCCAATGACGCCAGCACGGAGGCGCGCGCGGCGTAATCCCCGCCGCCCGCAACAGGCTGCGGCGGTGCCGGACTGGCACCGCCGCGGTTTGCGCGTATCCTCCCCCGGTTCCGGGAGGATTTGCCATGACCGTCTCCGCCAGCTTCGCCGCGCCACGCCTGATGCAGATCGCCGGCGGCGCGGTTCGCCAGACCGCCGACATCCTGGCCAAATTCGGCCTCTCGCGCCCGCTGGTGGTCTCCGATCCGGTGATGGTCTCGACCGGTCTCGTCAACCGCGTGCTGGACCCGCTGACCGCGGCCGGCATGGCGCCGGCGCTGTTCGCCGACACCGTCTCCGATCCGACCGATACCGTGGTGGAAGCCGGGGTCGCGGCGATGCGGCGCGGGCAATTCGATTGCCTGGTGGGTTTCGGCGGCGGCTCGCCCATCGACACCGCCAAGGCGATGGCGATCCTGGCCGCCGCCGAGCCGCCGGCGAAGATGCGCGACTTCAAGGCCCCGGCCCAGGCCGACCGC
>DAHWNE010000235.1 GCA_027340195.1 Acetobacteraceae bacterium
CGCGCGCCCGGCCAGGAGCCGCGCACCCCCCTCTCGCTCCGAACCCAAACTGGGGGTTCCAAGGGCTAGCCCTTGGCGGGGGGTCCAGGGGGGCAGCGCCCCCCTGGCCTTACCGAACCTCGAGCATCGCCTCGAACGTGATGCAGACCGCGTTCTCGCCCGCGGCGAGGGGGCCGTTATGGACGGTGCCGGTTTGGTCGATCACCGCCAGGGTCAGTTGGGCCTGGCCGTCGCGGATCTCGCCGTCGCGGACCAGGACCTCGGTGGCGGGGTCCGGCACGCTGCGCCCGTCGGCGAAGCGCGCGCCGATCAGGCTGCCCAGGCTGCCGCGAAGGATGGCGTGCGCTGCCCCGTGGCGGGCGCAGAGGCTTGTCAGGGCCTCCGAGAGGTCTTGGTTCGGCCGCAGCCGCGCCAGGATCAGCCGCAGCGGCGCGGCATCGCGGGTGGGGCGGATCGGGCGCGGGTGGAACAGCGGGAAATTGGTTTCGGCATCGGGTTCGACGACGATTCGCGCCGCCGCGCTGCCCCAGCCGCGGGCCTGTCCGGGGCCGGCGATGCGGCAGGCCTCGGGCAGCATGTGGCCGCCGCGGCGCGCGCCGTCCGGCTCGGTCCAGACCCCGTGGCAATGGACGAACGGGGCACCGTCACGCCAGCCGAAGGTGGCGGCGGCGTACTCCACCATCGTCGCCTGCGTCGGATCTCCGGCGGGGTCGCGCGGGTCGGAGAACCAGGCGACATGCGCCGCATCCCGTGCCGGGCCCGGCAGCACGTAGCGGAACGGGCGCAGCGCCACGTCGGAGAAGGTGACCGATCCGGCCCGGCAGCCGGCCGCGATCAGCGGCGCGGTCAGCGCGGTGATGAGGTCCTCGCCCGGGGTCAGCGTCCAGTCCAGCGCGATGCCGGGAACGCAGAGGCTCTCGATGCGTTCGGCCGGCGCCGGTCCGGGCTGGGCGAGGCGGCCCATCAGCGCCCCACCGCGTAGCCCTGCATCCCGCGTGGGTTGGCCCCGGCGCGCAACAGCCCGCCCTCGATGCTGGCGGCGGACAGCCGTCCCTCGGACCAGTCCTCGCCCTTTTCCGCGCGATGGCCGCGGGAAAGCAGGTCGCGCAGCACCTGGTCCGCGAACCGCCCCTCGATCACCAGCTTCCCGGGGCGCGCGACGCGCGGCCAGAAGCTGGAGGTGAAATGCTCGGAATGGAACGAGGGCAGGTCGATCGCTTCCTGGATGTTCAAATTGTGGTGGATGCGCCGCAGCAGGAAGATGGTCTGCCACTGGTCCTGCTGGTCGCCTCCGGGGGTACCGAAGCTCATCCAGGCCTCGCCGTCGCGCAGCGCCATGCTGGGCGAGAGGGTGCTGCGCGGCCGAGCGCCGGGGTGCAGGCTGGAAGGCAGGCCCGGTTGCAGCCAGAACATCTGCCCGCGGGTGCCGAGCGGGAAGCCGAGTTCCGGGATCACCGGGGAGGATTGCAGCCAGCCGCCCGAGGGCGTGGCGCTCACCATGTTGCCCCAGCGGTCGATGACGTCGATGTGGCAGGTATCGCCACCGATCGCGCCGAGCCGGGCGACGGTGGGTTCGCCGGCGCCGGGGGCGCGGGAGGCGCGCTCGGCCCGCGCGATGGCGGCGGCGTAGTCATGCACCGGCGCGCGCCCGTCCGGCCGGCCGGGGCGGAGGTCGCGCGAGGCCTCGGCGCCGATCAGGCGGCGGCGTTCGTCGTTGTAGGCGGGCGAGAGCAGGGTTTCGATCGGAACATCGGTGAACGCCGGATCTCCGTACCAAGCCTCGCGGTCCGCATAGGCGAGCTTGCCGGCTTCGGTAACGAGATGGACGAATTCGGCGCCGGTCGGGTCCAGCGCGCCGAGGTCATAGCCGGCCAGCAGGGCGAGTTGCTGCAGCAGCACCGGGCCCTGGCTCCAGGGGCCGCATTTCAGCACCTGGTGGCCGTGGTAGTCGAAGCGAAGCGGGGCCTCGATGCCGGCCTCCCAGGCGGCCATGTCGGCGCCGGTCAGCAGGCCGCGGTGGCGGCGGCCGGAGACGTCGAGGATTTCCGCGTGGCGGAAGAACCGGTCGATCGCCTCGGCGACGAATCCCTGGGCGAAGCAGCGGCGGGCGGCGTCGATGCGGGCTTCGCGGGTGGGGCCGGTGGCCTCGGCCAGCAGCCGGCGCCAGGTGGCGGCCAGCGCCGGGCGGGCGAACAGGCGGCCGGGCGCGGGCACTTGGCCGCCGGGGAGGAAGACGGCGGCCGAGCCCGTCCACTCCTGCTCGAACATCGGGCGCATGGTTTCGATGGCGGCGCTGATGCGGGGGACGATGGGGATGCCGCGCTCGGCATAGCCGATGGCGAAGTCCAGCACCTCGGCCGGTTCCAGCGTGCCCCAGTCGCGCAGGAGCCGCATCCAGGCGTCGAAGGCGCCGGGAACCACCGCCGGCAGCAGGCCGGTGCCGGGGATCAGATCGAGGCCGAGCGCCTCGAAGCGGGCGATGGTCGCGGCGGCGGGCGCGGGTCCCTGGCCGCAGATGACGTGCTGGCGGGCGGTGGCGGCGTCGTGCAGCAGGATCGGCGCGTCGCCGCCGGGGCCGTTGAGATGGGGTTCGGCGACATGCAGGGTGAAGGCGGCGGCGACGGCGGCATCGGCGGCGTTGCCGCCGCGTTCCAGCACCGCGAGGCCGACCGCGGAGGCGATCCAATGGGTGGTGGCGACCATGCCGAAGGTGCCGGCGAGTTCGGGGCGGGTGGTGAACATGGCGGGCCTCAGCGGTTTCCGCGGTTGTCTCAGATTGCGGCCCGGGTGGGCAAGCGCCGCGGGCTACTCCACGAAGCCCAGCGCCACCCCGCAGGCCTCCGCCGGCGGCACCAGCAGCCCGCCGCCGGGCAGTGCCGACGCCGTGACCCCGCCGGCCGCCAGCGCCGCTTTGGTGTCCGCCAGCGCCGCGCTGCGCAGCATCAGCGCGGCCATGAAATCGGCCCGCCCCGGCGCCATCGCCCCGAACCGCGCCCGCGCCGCCGTGGCACCGATCATCCGGCAGCGGGCGAGGCCCAGGCTCAGCACGAATCCATCGGCCTCCACCCGCAGCATGTCGGCGCCGAACAGGCGCGCGAACAGCCGCGCCAGCCCGGCCGGATCGGCGGCGGCGATCACCGCCTCGGCGATGCCGGTGACCCGGTTCGGATGGCGGCGCCATTCGTCGCGCCAGACCAGATCGGGCGTTTCGTGTTCGCAGAAATAGAACCGTCCGGCCGGCACCGCGTCGGCCGGCAGGCGGACGGTGCGGAAGGCCGCGTCGCGGGTTTCGCCGGCGACCGTCACCGGGCGGGAGAAACGCTGCGGCGGCGTGGCCGGCACGCCGGCCGCCGTGAGTGCGGCGAAGGCCCCATCGGCATCGCGGGTCGCGAACACCAGGGCGGCGAGGCCGCGGGGTCCCTCCACGACCTCCCGGCGAGGGGAGTCCGCGGGTGCCGCGAGCAGTTCCAGGTAATCGGTGCCGAACACGGCCAGGTGGTTCATCGACCCGAGGCTGTGGTAGCCGCGCGGGGTCAGGGTGAAGCCCAGCCGGCGGTAGCAGGCCTCGCCCGCGTCCAGCTCGGTGCCGAGGCCGATCACGGCGTGGTCCAGCAGCGGCAGCGGCAGCGGCGGCGGCATCGGGCTATCCGGCCAGCCGGTAGCGGGCGCGCACGCCATGGGCGATGGCGGCGGCGGCGAGCGGGTCGATCGACAGCGCCTCCCGCACCCAGCCCAGCATCCGCGCGGTTTCCGGCTGGTCGGTGCCGGCCTCGGCGGCGGCGACCTCGGCGGC
>DAHWNE010000194.1 GCA_027340195.1 Acetobacteraceae bacterium
CTCCGCGTCACCCGCCCCGGCGCGGAACGGGCCCAGTCGTCGCCGCCGGGCCAACAGCAGCGCCGCCCCCAGCTCCGCCTCCGCATCCTCGGGCACGCTCTCCCGCGCCAGCGCCGGGTCCACGCCGCGGGCGATCAGCCCCGCCGCGATCGCGCGGCGGGACCGCCCGGCCCGGCGCAGCCCCGCCGCGCGGCTGGCGGCGAAGGCGGCATCGTCCAGCAGGCCCGAAGCCGCCAGCGCCGCCACCACCGACGCCACCTGGGGCAGGGCGGCGGCACGGGCGGCGGTCACCTCCGCTTGGTCCCGGCCGGACGCGGCGGCGGCGCGCGCCCAGCGGTCCAGCCGCCGGGTCAGCACCTGGCGCAGCCGCGCCTCGGTGGTGGCGAAGCGGGCCAGATGCGCCAGCGCCGCCTCCCGCAGCGCGGCGGCATCGGGGGGCAACGCAGAGGCCGGCGCGCGCGTCACGCGCTCAGCCGAACCGTGCGGGATCGATCGCCGGCAGGATCGCCCCGGCCTTCCCGGGATCGCGGCGGGCGATCAGGTCGGCCACCAGCGCGCCCGCCGCCGGCGCGGTCTGGATGCCGTAGCCGCCCTGGCCGACGCACCAGAAGAACCCCTCGGCGCGCGCGTCCCAGCCGAACGCCAGCGACCGGTCCGGGGTGAAGGTCCGCAACCCGGCCCAGCTGTGCTCCACCCGCCGCACCGTGATGTCCAGCGCCTGCTGCATCCGGTCGATGCCGGTGGCGATGTCGAGCTCGTCGGGCTGGATGTCCTGCGGCGGTACCGGGGTCTCGTCGGCCGGGGAGACCATCAGCCGGGTCCGCGCCTCGGGGCGGGCATACCAAGTATGGGCGACGTCGTTGACCAGCGGCCAGTGCTCGGCCGGCCAGGGCGAGGGGTCGATGATGGCGGCGCTGCGCCGGCAGGGCTGCAACCCCAGCGGGCGCAGCCCGGCGAGGGCGGCCACCTGATCGCCCCAGGCGCCGGCGGCGTTGACCACGATCGGCGCGTGCAGAACCGACCCGTCGGCGGTGGTCACCGCCCAGGCGCTGCGCCCGCGCGCGATCCGCCCGGCCCGCTGGCGCAGCCCGAGCTGCCCGCCGAGGCTGCGGAAGCGGCGGAGGAACCCCTGGTGCAACGCCGCCACGTCGATGTCGAACGCATCCTCCTCGATCGCCGCCGCCACCGCGTAGTCGGGGCGCAGCGCGGGCACCAGCCGGCGCGCCGCCTCGGGGGTGATGGGCGCCAGGCCGATGCCGTCCGCCAGCATCGCCGCCAGCGCCGCCTGCTGCGCCTCCGGGGCCAGGAACAGCACCGGACGGCGGGCGATCAGCGGATGGGCGGCGAACCCGTCCGGCGGGCGGGCGAAGAAATCGTGCGACAGCCCGGTCAGCAGCCGCACATCCGGCGGCCCGTAGTTCTGGATCCAGATCGCCGCCGAGCGGCCGGTGCTGTGGTAGCCGGGCTGGTCCTCGGCCTCCAGCAGCGCCACCCGGTAGTCCTCGGCCAGCACCGCGGCGGCCGAGGCCCCGGCCATGCCGGCGCCGATGACGATGATGTCGTGATCGGCCGTGCTCATGCCGCGCCGTCGGCGACGTCGTCGCCCAGCACCGCCTCGAAGCCCTCGAACTCGGGGTGGCCGAGATAGAGCGGGCGATTGTCCCCGGCGCCGCGATGCGCCGCGCGGAACGCCTCCGAGCGCGTCCAGGCCTCGAAATCCGCCCGCGACCGCCAGACGGTGTGGGACGCATAGAGGACGTGATCCGCCGCCGCCGCCCCGCGCAGCAGGTGGAACCGCAGGAAGCCGGGCACCTCGGCGAGATGGCTGTCGCGCCGGGCCCAGACCTGTTCGAAGGCGGCGGTGGCGTCGGGGCGGACCTGGAAACGGTTCATGGCGATGAACATGCGCGGCTCCTGCGGTGCGGCCTGTCCGCCGCCCGTGGGTTGGTGTAAACGCCCCGGCCGATCGAACACCACCGAAAACTGACCCCCGGGAACGTATGGCAGGCCATTCGCAGTTCAAGAACATCATGCACCGCAAGGGCGCGCAGGACGCCCGGCGGGCCCGGCAATTCGCCAAGCTGATCCGCGAGATCACCGTCTCCGCCCGGCAGGGGCTCGCCGACCCGGCGTTCAACCCGCGGCTGCGCGCCGCGGTGGCCGCCGCGCGCCAGGCCAACATGCCGCGCGACACGGTGGAGCGCGCCATCCGCAAGGCCACCGGCGGCGCCGGCGGGGACGATTACGCGGAAGTGCGCTACGAGGGCTACGGCCCGGCCGGCGTGGCGGTGATGATCGAGGCGCTGACCGACAACCGCAACCGCACCGCCTCCGACATCCGCACCGCCTTCGCCAAGCATGGCGGCGCGCTGGGGGAGACCAATTCGGTGAGCTTCCTGTTCGCCCGCCTCGGCGTGGTGCGCTACCCGGCGGCGACCGCGGATGCCGATACGATGCTGGAAGCGGCGATCGAGGCCGGGGCCGACAATGTGGAAAGCGGGCCCGATGGCCACGAGGTCACCTGCGCGGCCGAGGATTTCTTCGCCGTCCGCGACGCGCTGGAGGCCCGCTTCGGCGAGCCGGAGGCGGCGCGGCTGGACTGGCGCCCGACCACCACCGTCACCCTGGACGAGGCGCAGGCGGCGGGGGTGATGAAGCTGCTCGATGCGCTGGAGGACAGCGACGACGTGCAGAACGTCTATGCGAATTTCGAGATTCCGGAGGCGGTGCTGGCGCGGCTGTCGGCGTAGGCACATTGCTACATTTCTCTCGCGCCCCGCGCCTCGGCATGTTATATGCCATGCGTCCCCCGGAGCTCGCCGTCGTGACCACCACCCTCTCCAGCCGCGATTTCAACCAGGACGTGAGCCGCGCCAAGCGCGCCGCCGATGCCGGGCCGGTCATCATCACCGATCGCGGCCGGCCGGCCTATGTGCTGCTGCGCCACGAGGACTGGCGCCGGGCCGGCGGGGCAGGGGTCTCCATCCTGGACCTGCTGGCCGACACCGCCGCCGAGGCCGCCGAGTTCGATCCGCCGCGCCTGCCGGAGGGGCTGTTCCGCCCGGCCGACCTCGACTGAATGTTCCTGCTGGATACCAACGTGCTTTCCGCGCTGCGCCGGCCCGATCGCGCCCCGCCGGCGCTGCTGGCCTGGGCAGGGGCCCTGGCGCCGGAGGACCTGTTCCTATCGGCGATCACGGTGCTGGAGGTGGAACTCGGCGTGCTCCTGAAAACCCGCCAGGACCCCGCCCAGGGCGCGGTGCTGCGCCGCTGGATCGATCGGAAGGTACTGCCGGCCTTCGCCGGGCGGATCCTGGCGGTGGACGTGGCGGTGGCCCGCCGTTGCGCCGCGCTGCATGTCCCGACCACCCGCTCCGAGCGGGATGCGCTGATCGCCGCCACCGCGCTGGTGCACGGGCTGACGGTGGCGACGCGCAATGGTGCGGATTTCCGTCCCACCGGCGTCGCGCTGGTGGACCCGTTCGTATAGGCGCCGGTTGCGCCGCCAGCTGCCGCGCGAGCTCCGCGACCGACCCGATCGCCCGGTCGGCCTCGCCGATCGCCCCGGCGATCCGGTCCGAACTGTCGCGGATGGCGGTCACCGCTTCGGAGGCGGTCTGCATGTTGGAGGACATCTCCCGCGTCACCGCGTTCTGCTCCTCCATCGCCGCGGCGGTGGCCGCCGCGATTTCGGCGATCGCGCCGATGGTGGCGGAGATCGCTCGGATGGCGCCCACCGCCTGCGTGGTCTCGGCCTGGATACCGGTGATCTGCCGGGCGACGTTCTCGGTCGCTTGCCTGGTCTGGTTGGCCAGCGCCTTCACCTCCCCGGCCACCACCGCGAAGCCGCGCCCGGCCTCCCCGGCGCGCGCCGCCTCGATGGTGGCGTTCAGCGCCAGCAGATTGGTCTGGCTGGCGATCGAGGTGATGAGCTGCACGATCTGCTCGATCTCCCCGGTCGCCCGCGCCAGCCGCCCGACCGTCTCCGAGGTGGCGCCCGCCTCGGTCACGGCGCGGGTGGTGATGCTCGCCGCCTCCGCCATCCGCGCGCTGATCTCGGTGATGGAGGCCGACAGCTCCTCCGCCCCGGTGGCGACCGCGGCGACATTGGTCGAACCCAGGGTGGCGGCGGCGGCGGTGGCGGCGGCTTCGGCGCTGGCGGAGCCGACCGCGCCGCGGATGCCCTGCAAGGTGGCGTCGATGTCGCGGGCGAGCCGCTCGCCGCGCCCGCGACGGTCCACCAGGGCGGTAATGTCGGCGGCGATCTTCAACACCTTCGCCGGCTTGCCGGCGATGTCCAGCACCGGGTTGTACGAGGCTTGCAGCCAGATCGGATGCCGGTCGCGGCGTAGCCGGCAGTACTCTCCGGCGACGGTTTCTCCGTGCCGCAGCCGCGCCCAGAAATCGCGCTACTCGGCGCTGTCGCGGCTCTCCCGATAGAGGAACATGCTGTGATGGCGCCCGATCACTTCGTCCCTGGCATACCCCATCGCGGCCAGGAACAGGTCGTTCGCCTCCATCACGGTGCCGTCGGGGCGGAACGCGATCATGGCCTGCGGGGGTGGCGGACAGCGCGTCGAGAGGGGACTGGGCGGCGCGTTGCAGGCGGGGCAGGGGCATGGCGCGATCCTTCCGGGATGCCATCCGCGCGGTCTGCGCCGCGAAGGGTTTTAACGTGTCCCTGCCGCCGCCGGCGCGATCCGCCCCCCCGGCAGCGGGCGCGCCACCCCGGTGGTGCCGGGGAAACTCAGCGGCAGCCCGCGCGCCACCCGCACCGCGAGGAAGGCGAAGCACTGCGCTTCCAGCGCGTCGCCGTCCCAGCCCACCGCCTCCACCG